>CAZMEF010000091.1:5076-7137 GCA_964565305.1 uncultured Eubacteriales bacterium
CTTGTGGATGAAGCCGATCTCCCGCTCATGTACGCGGGGTTCTCACCCTGTTACAGGACCGAGTTGGGGTCGGGTGGGAAGGACATCCGGGGGCTTATCAGGGTTCACCACTTCGACAAAGTGGAAATGTTCGTTTTCGACAAGCCCAACGATTCGCCCAAAACGCACGAGTTCATGGTCTCTCTAGAAGAGCGCATTTATCAGGGACTGGGCATACCCTACAGGGTAGTTTTGATGTGTTCCGGCGATCTGGGGCCTGTCGCCTACAAAAAGTATGACGTGGACTTCTGGAAGCCTTCCGACAGGGTCTATCGGGAGATAACTTCTTGCAGCAATTGCACTGACTTTCAGTCAAGAGGGTTGAACATCCGTTACCGGCCTTCAGGTGGGGGCAAGCCGGAGTACGTCCACACGCTGAACGGAACGGCCATCGCCATGGCGAGAACGCTTGCCGCTATTTTTGAGAACTACCAGAACGCGGACGGAAGCATCACCGTGCCAGAGGTTCTGAGGCAGTATATGCCCGATGGGAAGAGCCGGATCGGGTAACAAAGAAGCGCTGTGCGAACTGACCTATAGCGAGAAGAGCGCGTATTTCGCTATGACCGGACCGAAGAGAGTCGCCACTAAGATCATGACCGTAAGCAGGGTGTTGAGCGACGGTCCGGCTGTGTCTTTGAAGGGATCTCCGACGGTGTCGCCGACGACGGCGGCTTTGTGGGCGTCTGACCCCGGCCCCCCGTGCGCGCCGTCTTCGATGTACTTTTTAGCGTTGTCCCATAGCCCGCCCGAGTTGGCCATGAAAAGGGCGAAGATGATACCGGTCACGATGGACCCGGCCAAGAACCCACCCAGGGCCTTGGTTCCCAATAGGAACCCAACCGCGATGGGTGTAAGTAAGGCAAGCATTCCGGGCAGCACCAGCTCTCGAAGGGCGCCTTTTGTGGCGATGTCCACGCAGAGACTGCTGTCCGGTTTCGCTTTGCCCTCGATGAGTCCGGGAATCTCCTTGAATTGACGCCTGATTTCCTCCACCATCTTAAACGCGTTCCTGCTGACGGAAAGGATGGTTAGGGCAGAAAAGTAGGGAGGCATCATGGCCCCGATGAAAACGCCTATTATCACCCCGGGGTCTCGCAGGTCGAGGGCGCCTATGCCGACCGCTTCCGAATATGCGGAGAAAAGAGCCAGCACAGTCAACGCCGCCGCACCTATGGCAAATCCTTTGGTTATCGCCTTTGCGGTGTTTCCCGCCGCGTCAAGCGTGTCGCACACCCGGATGGTCTCGGAGTTTTCGTGGGCGGCTTCGGCGCATCCTCTGGCGTTATCGACTATAGGACCGTAGGCGTCGGCGGAAACGATCATACCGGTGATGGAGAGCATCCCTACAGCGGCGATGGATACGCCGTATGTGCCGGCGATCCCAAAGTGTGTGGCGCTGACCCACGCTACCGCCATAGCGCCAGAGATGCCCAGAATTGAGGGCACGATGCTCACAAGTCCGTAAGAAAAGCCTTCAAGTATCAAAATGGCAGGTCCCGTTTTGGCGGCGTGAGCCGTATTTTGGACGGTCTTTCCTCCCGCGTCTGTGAAGTAATCGGAGGTGAAGCCCAAGATGACTCCGGCGACAAGGCCTGAGACCGTGGGTATGATTATCCCCCACGGGTCTTGAAAGCCAAGAAGGTAGGCTACGCCGACCGTGAAGAATCCCAAAATTGCCGTGGTGACTACAGTTCCCGTGTTGAGCGCCTTGCCCGGGTCGCCTCCCGCGCCTGTTCGCACGAAAGCCATCCCGATGAGGGATGCCAGGATTCCCGCCGCCCCTAAGACAAGCGGGAAGAGCACGAAGATCTCAGAATAAAGAGCCGCTCCCAGCAGCATGACGGCCACGACCGAAGCCACATACGAATCGAAGATATCGGCGCCCACGCCCGCTACATCGCCTACGTTATCGCCCACGTTGTCGGCTATCACCGCCGGGTTCCGCGGGTCGTCTTCATCGAGGTTGAACTCGACTTTGCCCACTAGATCGGCGCCGATATCCGCCGTCTTGGTGAAGAT
>CAZMEF010000092.1:0-7112 GCA_964565305.1 uncultured Eubacteriales bacterium
GCGGATGATCTGGTTTCGGCTGTCGGGGCCCTGTTGGGCGATGAGAAGGGGCTAAAAGAGATGGCCAAATGCGCCAAGGCCTTGGGAAAGATCGACGCTACGAACGACATATGCAAAGAACTCATTAAGATATCCCGGGGGTCCCATTAGGCGTTCACGCGGGGCGTTTTTTCCGGGGTAGAGGCGGACAAGCAGATTTGTCGGTTAGAGCCGGCGGGGGGGCAACGGGTGTGAAGAGCGCTCATTTCATCGCCATAGGCGGGCAAAGCATGTCGGGCATAGCCTCGATTCTGCTCGACCGGGGATGGACCATATCGGGATCCGATCTTGTTGAAAGCGATCTTGTCAGAAGCCTGCGCCAAAAAGGCGCTACAGTCCACGCCGGTCACCGGGCCGGGAACCTGGGCGATGTGGACCTTGTCGTGGTTTCCTCCGCGATCCACGAGGACAACCCGGAACTGACCGCCGCGCGCGAGAGAGGGATACCCGTCGTTCACAGGATGGACATGCTTCTTAGGGCAGTTTCCGACAAGAGCCAAATCGCGATCGCGGGCGCCCACGGAAAAACCACCACCACTTCCATGGTAGCCTGGACGCTCAAAGAGGCGGGGACAGACCCCACCTTTTTAGTCGGAGGCGAGTTTTCCAGCGAAGGCACATCGCACTCCGGGAATGGAAAATGGGCGGTCTACGAGACAGATGAAAGCGACGGGTCTTTCCTGAGGGCTCACGCGGACGTGCACCTTGCCACCAACATCGATAACGACCATCTGGACTACTGGGGCACCATGGAGGCCTTGCGGCAAGCTTTTTTTGGCTTCTTGGACGGGATACGTCCGGGAGGGATACGGGTTGTTTGCTTTGACGACCCAACTTTGAGGGAATGGGCGGAAGGGCGGCCCGGCGTCCAAGGCTACGGTTTCTCGGATGGAGCCACCTGGCGAGGGGTCCGGGTCGAACGGGATGGCTGGGGCTCTCGCTGCGAAGTGCATGAAAACGGCAAGGTGCGCGGGGAACTGCGTCTGGGCGTCCCGGGCCGGCACGTCATGCAAAACGCGCTGGGCGCTCTCGCGGCCGCAGTTTGGGCCGGCGTGCCTGTGAAAGAAGCCCTGGACGCTCTCGCGACCTTCCCCGGCGCCAAGCGCCGGCTGCAAAGGGTGGGGGAGTACGCGGGCGTCACCCTTATCGACGATTTCGCCCATCACCCCAAGGAAATCCAGGCGACTCTCTCCGCTGTGAAAGCAGCTCTTCCCGGAAGGAAACTTGTGGTCGTGTTTCAGCCCCACCGGTACTCGCGAACGCGCATCCTAAAAGACGAGCTGGGAGACGCGCTTTCCTCGGCGGACGCCGTCGTGGTGACCGGCATATACGCCGGACCGGGAGAAACAGCGGAGGCGGGGGTGGGCTCGTCGCCTGTGGCCGACTCTGTAATGAGGCACGGGAACTGCCACGTCTCTTATGTGGAAGCGAAAGAAGAAGCGATGCGAACCGCCGTGGGGATGCTTTCTCCAGGCGATGTCCTGCTCACCATGGGAGCGGGCGATGTGTGGAAGCTTCGCGATCTAGCCTCGGAACTGCTCACCGGGCGCACCTTGTAACGCGTTTTGGTCGCGGTCAGTAATATGGGTAGATCGTTTGGCTTCGCCTTCGGGCCGCGTCCGTGGCGGAGCCGCCAGTCTTAGGAGAGTGGTACGGTAATGACTAAGTTCGTCATTCAGGGCGGCACCCCCTTAGTGGGCAGGACCGCCGCCAGTGGAGCGAAGAACGCGATACTGCCCATGTTGGCGGCGTCCGTGATGGCGAACGCGCCGTGCACCATCGCGAATGCGCCCGTATTGAACGACGTCGCGACTATGACCGAGATTCTCCGGCGCATGGGGGCCAAGATAGAGCGGACCGGTCATGGCGGCTCGACGCTTTACGTGGACCCTACGTCCATGGAAAGCCATGTCGTGGACGAGTTGCTTATGCGCCAAGTCCGGTCGAGCATCTTTCTCATGGGTCCGCTCCTATCTCGAATGGGGCAGGTCCAGGTTTCCTATCCCGGAGGTTGCGACATAGGGCAAAGGCCCATCGACTTGCATATCAAAGGCCTAAAGGCCCTGGGGGCCACCTTTCATGAATCTCACGGGCAGATTATGGCGAAGCGCGCCAGGTGGAGCGGCACAGACATTCACCTGGATATACCTTCCGTTGGAGCCACAGAGAATATAATGATGGGCGCTTGCCTCGCCGACGGGGTTACGATCATACGAAACGCCGCCAAGGAACCTGAAATTGTGGACCTACAAGGGTTCCTGACTGCCATGGGCGCCAAAGTGAGAGGGGCGGGAACGGACGTCATCAGGATCGAAGGGGTCACGCGTTTGACAGGGGCGGAATACTCGGTGATGCCGGACCGCATCGAGGTAGGCACCCTCATGATCGCCGCTGTTATGACCAAGGGAAACGTCTTGATAGAAAACGCGTGCGTCGAGCACGTGCAGGCGGCCACCGCTAAATTGCGCGAGGTTGGAGCTCAGGTTTCGATAAACGGCGAAGGCGTCCGCGTGCGGTCCTTTGAGAGGCCGAAGCCGACCGACCTCAAGACTCTGCCCTATCCCGGTTTCCCCACCGACATGCAGCCACAGATGATGGCGCTCCTCTCGGTCGCAGACGGAACGTCGGTCATCACGGAGACCATCTTCGATTCCAGGTTCAAACAGGCCGAGGAGCTGGGAAGGATGGGCGCGCGCATACGGACCGAAGGCAGAACCGCTATAATAAAAGGAGTGCCCAGGCTTTCCGGCGCTTTGGTGGAGGCTTCGGACCTACGGTCCGGCGCGTCTTTGGTGATAGCCGGGCTTTCAGCCGAAGGGCGCGCGGTGGTGGGCGGCGTCAAGAATGTGGACAGAGGGTATGAACGGTTCGAGGAGAAACTTCGCCTCCTCGGCGCGAACATAATGAGGATAGATACAGAAAAACCAGCGTAGCGTTCAGCGTTTCTCTTGGCTGTGGGGGAGGGCCTCCCAAAGTGACGAGGCGGACAAAAGGAGCAGACAAAGCAGGCCGTAACCTGACCTGGAGTTTGGCTTGCCTGTTTTTGGCGCTTGTGGGCGCCTTCGTTTTCCTCCGCTCGCCGTACTTTGCGGTCGTCGAATTCCAAGTCGCCGGAAACACGGTTCTCTCTGATGAAGAGATCGTGGCGAGATGCGGGAGGACCCACGAAAGTATTTTTGCCTTTGATTTGGACAAGTCCGCTGCATTGATAGAAGCGAACCCGTGGGTTGAATCGGCCCGTTTGAGGAGAAAACTCCCGGGGACCATCATCATCGAGGTGACCGAAAGGAGCCCGGTCGCCTTCTTGCCGTCCGGCGACAAGAACTGGCTAGTGGACGACACGGGCAGAATTCTGGGCGCGGACGACGGGTCCCGGGACGGACTTGTTGCCCTCACAGGCACGACCGGCCCCATAAGCGAAGGGCAGTTCCTGGAGGCGTCTTCGTTCGGGTGGGGCTTGCGGGCGTTATCCTTCCTCGGACCGGAAGTCCGCCCTAAAGTGACGGAGATCAATGTACAAGCCGGTGAATGTAGCCTTATACTGGACGATGGATGCAGAGTTTTGGTCGGTTCGGGGGACCTCGATTGCCTCAACAGGCTTATGGGCCTCGAATCGATCCTCGCGGATCTGGATAATGAAGGCGTCATGGCAGAGCAGATAGATATGCGGTTTGAGAAACCGGCCGTCAAGACGCGTTCTCTCATTGGGGGGTGAGACATCATTGAAAACGCGAGGTTCGCAGATAGCGCTCACAGTCATATTCATATTATTCGGCTTCATGTTAGCTACCCAGTTCAGAGCGCGTCCGCCCATCGCGGAAAACCTGAGGCAGCAGAGAGCGGAAGAGCTTTCGGTCTTGCTTAAGGTGGCCGAAGAGGAGCGAGATAACCTCAAGGAAGAAGTGCAGTCTCTGCGCGACCGCGTGGCTGAACTGATCGCCGGCCAAGTCGACGTTTCAGCCCTTGAGGCGGAACTGCAGAAATCCAGGGTTCTCGCGGGCCTAACAGAGGTCGAGGGGCCGGGGTTGGCAGTAGAGATGAACGATTCCACAAAGCAGCCTTCGCCTGGCCAGGACCCGAACGTTTTTTTGATCCACGACGACGATGTGCAAAAGGTCGTGAACGCGCTGTTCACCGCCGGCGCGGAGGCCGTCTCCGTTAACGGTCGCAGGCTTGTGGCCACGAGCGAGATCAGTTGCGCGGGAAACGTCATCATCGTAAACGGGCAGCGCATCGCGCCGCCTATCTACATTCTCGCCATAGGCGACCCAGAGAATCTCGAGCCGGGCTTGAAGATGCGCGGGGGAATAGTGGATAACCTTGCGCTTTGGGGCATCGAGGTCAAGATCAAGGTGGAAGAAAAAGTATCCGTTCCGGCTTACAACGGGTCCCTTAACTTCAAGTTCGCCCAACCGGCGACGAAGGCGGGTGCCGGCGGATGATACTCCTCATTCTGGGTCTGGTCTTGGGCGTGCTTGTCGGATTGAAGGTGCCCTGGCAAGTGCCGGCCATACTCGCCCGCTACCTCGCGGTGAGCCTGCTTGCCGGCTTCGACACTTCTTTGGGGGGCTTGCGGGCCAGCCTGGAAAACGACTTCGACATAACCATCTTCGCCACAGGGTTTGTCGGCAACGCCATAGTGGCGGCGGCGCTCGTGTACTTGGGGGATATTCTGGGCATTGAACTCTACCTCGCGGCCGTGGTTGCCATGGGGATACGGATCTTCAACAACTTGGGGATCATCAGGCGTCACTGGCTTGCGAGGCTGTCCGGAGCGAAAGAAGGGCCGGGAGGCAGGGAACGGCACGACATCTGAATTAGAGCGGGGCCAGAAGGTTTTGGAAGAAGGACCGTTGAAAAACACCTGTGAACGTATGAGAGGTAGGTGGGTACAGTGGACGCCGAAGAGCCAAGATACGCCGACCTGAAGGTGATCGGGGTGGGCGGCGGCGGCTCCAACGCAGTTAACCGCATGGTGGAAGCCGGCATTAAGGGTGTGGATTTCATCGCGGTGAATACCGACGCTCAGGCGCTCAGCCGGTCGCTCGCGACGACCAAACTAGCGATCGGACAGTCCCTCACGCGTGGTTTAGGCGCGGGGGCCAACCCCGAGATGGGGGAGAAGGCTGCTCTCGAATCGAGAGAAGAGATAACGGAGCAACTCCGTGGAGCGGATATGGTGTTTATTACCGCCGGCATGGGGGGCGGTACGGGCACAGGGGGAGCCCCGATAGTGGCGGAGTGCGCGAAAGAGGTCGGGGCGCTCACGGTGGGCGTTGTCACCAAGCCTTTCTCATTTGAAGGCAAAAGGCGGATGGCCGTCGCGCTTCAGGGCATATCCGGCTTGCAGGCACACGTTGACACCCTCATAGTCATCCCTAACGATAGGCTCTTGCAGGTCGTC
Source organism: uncultured Eubacteriales bacterium (assembly GCA_964565305.1). GTDB lineage: Bacteria > Bacillota > Sulfobacillia > Fermentithermobacillales > Fermentithermobacillaceae > DULO01. Next base: position 5,444 of record CAZMEF010000092.1, read on the forward strand.
CAAAGAGATACCAGCATCGTTCAGGCGTTCCGTGTGGCGGACGACGTGCTTCGCCACGGCGTGCAGGGCATATCCGATTTGGTCTGCGTGCCGGGCCTGATTAACCTCGATTTCGCCGACGTACGCACTATCATGATGGACACGGGGTCCGCCCTTATGGGGATAGGCGTCGGTCACGGGGAGAACCGCGCCGTTGAAGCGGCGATGCAGGCCATCTCCAGCCCGCTTTTGGAAACGGGCATTGACGGCGCCAGGGCCGTATTGATGAACATAACGGGCGGCAGCGATCTCGGATTGTTTGAAGTGGATGCCGCCACAGAAGCCGTGGTCCAAGCCGTGGACCCGGACGCGAACATAATTTGGGGCGCGGTGATCGACGACGCTCTTGAGGACACGGTACAAGTTACCGTCATCGCGACCGGCTTTACAGACGGCCCGAGGCGGTCCTTCAGACACGACAAAACGGCCGTGTCCATGCCCGATCCGAAAGACGTCCTGGAGATCCCCCAGTTTTTGCGGAGGACGAAAGCAGGCGAAAAAAGACAGTAGAAAAGCACTTTTCCGATCGTTGATAATGCAAGATTCGCAAGTCTCACCCTGTACGATTTGAGGCGGTGATATTACCGCCTCACCAGGCATAGGCATGGCGTACGGGGTGGTGTGTTTTTTGGTACGGCTCGTCTACGTCGATGTGCTCTTCCTTGTGAACTTCGGCGTGAATTGCGTTATCCTTCTCGCCGCGGGCAAACTCACGGGCAGGCAGGTTAGCCCGTGGAGGCTTATGGCCTCGTCCGCGGCGGGTTCGACGTACGCTTCCTTGGCTTTGGTATTCCCTTTCAGTTCCGCTTACTCGCTTCTAGGCAGGATCGCGTTCGGCCTGTTTATGGTGGCGCTGTGCTACCCGGGCGCCAGAGGTTTCGGGCTTGTGACTTTGGCCTCCTCGTTTTTCCTTTGTTCGGCCCTTACTGCGGGCACCGCTTACGCCCTGCTTCAGAGCGGCGTCAACAAGACGCTTCAGACCTCGCTTCTCGGCGGGATAGACCAGTCCGCCCACTGGCACACACTGGTTTTGTCGCTCGCGGCGCTCGCGTCTTTTCCGCTCCTCGCCAGGCTCGGCGGTTTCCAACCCGGCCGGGCGCTTCCTCTCATGAAGATGGACCTGGTGGTTGAAGGCAAAACGCTGCGTCTTGTCGCTCTCGTCGATACCGGCAATAACCTGAGAGATCCCGTCTCCGGCCTTCCGGTAGTGGTGGTCGATTGGAACGCCCTTCACGAGGTCATGCCCGGCGAAGCCTACACATTCTTCCAATCTACCTGGGACGACATCCCGTCCGGATTGGCCGATTCCAGCCTCGGTCGAAAATTGCGACTCATCCCGTACGAAAGCCTGTCCGGCCAAAAGGGAGTGCTACCTGGATTTCGTCCCGATCTGTTACTTCTCACGAAAAAGAACGGCCACAAAGTCATGAAAAAAGCCATTGTCGGCGTCTCCGGCGAGCGACTCTCGCCAAGCGGACTTTACCAGGCGCTCCTACATCCGGATTTGACAGGGTCATAGGCCTGTTACGAGGTGATTTCTTTGCTCAACGTGAGGAAGGCCCGTTTGGCGGCCAGGATGATGTGGGCCAGATTCCTTTGGTTCTTGGGGATCGGCGGCAGAATAGACTAC
>CAZMEF010000093.1:0-7045 GCA_964565305.1 uncultured Eubacteriales bacterium
GACCGGGCCTCCTCCGTATTTGTCCACGACCGCCGAGAGGAGCTGCCTGTCCAGGCTATCGAGGCCCACCTCATCAACGTCCAAAAGCGAAAGGGCCTCCTTGGCCACCGCCGCCGTTATCTCCCCGTCCTTCCGCACTTGGGCGAAATCTCTCACGCGCCTGAGCAGCCTGTTGGCTATCCTGGGCGTCCCTCGCGCGCGGCGTGCGATCTCCTCCGCCCCGCCCTCGTCTATGGGGATATCCAATATCCTCGCCGACCTCCGGATGACCTGATACAACTCCCCGCCATCGTAATACTCCAGGCGGAACGCTATGCCGAAACGGTCCCGCAAAGGTGATGTCAGAAGGCCGCTTCTGGTCGTGGCGGCGATGAGCGTGAACTTGGGGAGTTTGATGCGATACGTCCTCGCTTGCGGGCCTTTCCCCGCTATCCAGTCGAAGCTGAAGTCCTCCATCGCGGGATAGAGGGCCTCTTCAGCCGCGTGGTTCAGCCTGTGAATTTCGTCTATGAACAGGACATCTCTGTCCTGAAGGTTGGTCAGTATGGCCACGAGGTCGCCGGCGCGCTCGATCGCCGGGCCGGAGGTGACGCGGATCCCCACGCCGATCTCGTTGGCGATCACGTGGGCCAGCGTAGTCTTGCCCAGGCCCGGCGGCCCTGAAAGGAGGATGTGGTCCAAAGCATCGCCGCGCTGCCTCGCAGCCTCGATGCTCACACACAGGTTCTCCTTGACCCGCTCCTGCCCGATGTAATCCGGAAGGTACTTGGGGCGTAACGTTTCCTCAACCAGTTCATCTTCAGGTTGACGGATTTTGGAGATTACGTCGCTAGACTCTGGCAAGTCGCATCAAAGCCTCCCGGAGCAAGGTCTCGAGATCGCAACCCGGGCGATCCTTCAAGGCTTTCTCCACCGAATCCCTGGCTTCCTGCCACGAGTATCCCAAGGCGACGAGAGCCGAACACGCCTCTGTTTCGAGATCGCCCGTTACCGCGACTCCGTCTGCGGGATGGGCCGCCCCGAGACCGATTCTGTCTCTCAGTTCCAACACGATCCGCCCCGCCGTCTTCTTGCCGACTCCCGGAAGCCCCGTCAAGGCCCGCTCATCCTGCGCGATGACCGCCTTGTAAAACGCGTCGGGACGGAGCTTTGAAAGGATCCCGAGCGCGATCCTGGGGCCGATCCCCTTAACTGTCAGTAGCAGGTCGAAGCATGTCCTTTCGCCGGTCGCCGAGAAACCGTAAAGGCTCCAACCATCCTCTTTCACGATAAGGCGGGTGTAGAGGTGTATCTCCGAACCCTCTCGCGTGACGCCCAAAAGGCCCGGGGTCACGAACACGGAGAGCCCGAGGCCGTGGAAGTCCACTACAAGGGAATCTTTTGTAACCTGAAGGACAATGCCTCTCAACTCAGCGATCATGCGTGTATCTCTCCCAGCCCGGCCGCCCTACCTTGGCGGAGCGGGGGTTATTTTCCTCTGCCTCGCGTGGATTCCGGCCCCGCCCCCACAAGCCGGGCCGCAAACGAGCGCTTCGTGGCGGCCGCCACAGCGACGCCGAGAGCGTCGCAAACGTCGTCGGGACGCGGGATCTTCTGAAGGCGGAGCAGGCTCGTTACCATCTTGCCGACCTGGTCTTTGGTGGCGTTTCCGTAGCCCACTACAGTGGATTTCACCTGAAGAGGAGTCACTTCCTCTACGGGCACCCCCTGAGACGCGGCGAGAAGCAAGGATACGCCTCGCGCGTGGCCCACGTCTATAGCCGACTTGGCGTTCTTCGCGAAAAATACCTGCTCCACAGCCAAAACATCCGGTGAGTGCTTTTGCATAACGGAAGATAGCGAGCCGTGAATAGCGAGAAGTCGTTCGGGGAGGTTCAGTTCCTTTGAGGTCATGATGCACCCGTAGTCGACAGGGATAAAATCGCGCCCGACCACGTCGACTACGCCCCAGCCTGTCCTCTCTATGCCCGGATCCACACCAAGAATGCGCACGTCGCCACCCCCGGACGACGTCTTCGACGAGCCGCGCCCGTCTACCTCCGACGGCGGCAAAGTGTCTCTATTCCTCGATGCCCTCCAGGTAACGCGCGACGATTGAATCTATCTCGTCAGGTTCGCCTTCGAGGATCACCCCGGCCCTGAGGAGTTCGCGGTCTCTCTCGTGAAGCGCCGATTCGGGCAGCCCGCGGTACTCCTTAATGAGAAAAGCGGGATCGAGACGCTTTCCCCGGAACACCGCGACAAACCCTTTGGACAACGTGATAAGGCGGTAATTGGCGTGTTCGGGGCAGTAATCGTCGATCTTCTTCCGGAACTTGGCCCCTGACTCGTCCTTCAGCGCGGGAATGCCCCATTCGGCCGCCGCCGTCACGAGGCTGGTTTCGAACTCACCCGCAGGAATTTCGACAATTTCCACAAGGATGTCGCCACACTTGGCGTACTCGGTGCTGTAACTTATCTGTATGGCCGCGGACCCCTGTTCCGGAACCTGCCGGGATAGGCGCGCCAAGGCATCGCCGAAGTAAAGCTTGGCCACCACGGCGGCGCCCGCCAGGACCGTGAAGGTCCCCAAAGCCCAGATGAGTTTGCCGTAAGCCGATAGTCCGGATTTTCGCAATATCCCTCACTCCAAGAGGGATATTCTTCCCATAATTGTGCCTGTTATTCAGGCAAGGAAGCCATGGCCTCGTCGGAGGTATCGAAGTTGAAATGCACCTTTGCCACGTCGTCGTGTTCGTCAAGGGCGTCGATCAACCTGATCATTTTCTGCAAATCCTCCGGCTCCAAGGCGACGGTGCTCTTCGGGACCTGCGTCAACTCCGCGTTCTCGACCGTGGCCCCCTCCTTTATCAGGCGTTGGCTTACTTCGAACACCTCGTTGGGGGCCGTGTAGACAAGGTACGCCTCTTCTTCTGTTTCCATGTCGTCCGCTCCGGCATCTATGGCGAGAAGCAGAGCGTCATCGTCGGACAGGTCGCCTTTCGCCAGCGTGATCAAGCCCTTCTGATCGAACATCCACGCCACCGCGCCCATTTCCGCCAGTTTCCCGCCGTGCTTGGACAAGATGAACCTGATCTCTCCCGCCGTGCGGTTCCTGTTATCCGTGGCCGCTTCGACCAGGATGGCCGTCCCGCCGGGACCGTAGCATTCGTATGTCAGTTCCTCGACCTGGCCGCCTTCGCCCTCGCCCGATCCCCGCTTGATCGCCCTCGCGATGCTGTCGTTTGTGACGTTTGAGGCCCTCGCGCGCTCGATAGCTATCTTCAACCGGAGATTGGCGTCCGGATTCCCGCCTCCGTGCCTCGCTGCGAGCATGACGTCTCGCAACGCCTTGGAGATGACGCCCGATCTCGCCGCGTCCATTTTCGCCTTATGCCGTTTGATGGTCGCCCATTTTGAATGTCCTGACATTTTGGCAACACCTCCTGATCAAGAAAAGTCTGGGCTTGGCGCAAGCCGCCTCTTGTGGGCCGTGGACTCGTGTTTTCTTTCGATTAGCGCTCTCACATCGGGAGCAACCTCCCGGCCTAACAGGTAATCGTCCAAATCTTTGTAGGTGATCCCCATCTCGCCCTCATCGGTTTGACCCGCCCAAAGTCCCCCCGACGGGACCTTGTCAACGAGGTGCTGCGGCACCCCCAGGTAAGCGGCCATCTGCCGGACTTCGGCCTTTACGAGGTTCGCGATCGGAGCGATATCCACCCCGCCGTCACCGTATTTCGTGAAGTAGCCGACGTGCCTTTCCGACTTGTTCCCTGTTCCAACGACCAGATAGTTCCCGACGGCCGCCTCGTAATAAAGGGTCATCATCCGGAGCCTCGGTTTGAGATTAGCGAGGGCCAGCCCGCCCAGCCCGCCCCGGCCGCCCAGCCCGCCCAGCCTGCTCAGCCCGCCCCGCCCTGTTTCGGATGTCAACGATTGTTCCATCACGTCGTACGCGGGCGTGAGATCGACCACTTTGCGCGGGCACTTGTGGAGGTCGAGCAGGTATAGCGCGTCGGTCATGTCGGACTCAAGCGAGTGGCAAGGCATGACCACGCCAAGCGATCCTTCCGGCCACGCCCTCACCGCAAGGGCGAGAACAAGCGAGGAATCCACTCCCCCCGACACTCCGAACACTCCGCCCTTAGCGCCTGCTCCCGCGGCCATTTCCTTCATCCAGCGGATTATGTACGATGCCTTTTCCTCGATGCCCATCACAGGCGCCACCTCCAATCCTGCCTCCCATTATATCAGCGGACCGGAAGCGTCGTCCCGCGGGGCTTGGGGGATGGCAAGCTGCCACGTCAAACGCCTGCCTTGAGAGAGCGTCGCACGCGGCTAGGGCGATGGCAAGCTGCCACGCCAAACGCCTGCCTTGAGAGAGCGTCACCCCGCGGCGCTAGGGAGCTCGCAAGTTGAGGTAGGTGTCGGGCACCTTTCCCGGAATGAGGATGGCGGCGAGAGGGATGTCGGTGCTGACCTCGGACTTTGCCGAGATGAGCGGGATCACGACTCTGACCAGGCACTTGACGTTCAGGAACACGTTGTAGCGCGTCTGGTTGATCCCCGTGACCTCGAACGAATCCCTGATATGCGCTTCCACCGCCCCGAACGGGTAAAGCGTGACGGGAATGTTGGGACCCGAGTGGGCGAATATCCGCGATCCCAGGACCTGTCCGAGCGGCACGTCTACCGCAAACCCTTCGAGCCGCTCAAGCGCGGTTTCGAGGACCGCCAAAGATTCCGCCTGGACCCGGCTCAGTTCGGCGGTATTGGCGCTAACATAGAGCAGGGATCCGTCCGGGGCGGTCTCAAAATGGAGAAGTTGCCTGCCTTGGAGCAGCGTGGCGATGTTTTCGTTTATGGCGTCGATCATGGCGCGGTTGGCCACGCGGTTCACTTCTGTCTCCGCGATCGCCACCAGGGTCGGGACGATCGCCCGCTCGACGAGGGTAAACATCCACAGCAGCAAAAGCAAGACGCCCGCGACCCACAAAAGCGGCGCCAAACGAAGCCGACCCAGTTTTGAGGCTCTCTTGTGGAAAATGAAAAGCCCTCCCCAAGAAGGTTCCAGCCTCTCATGTATATGCGGAAACTGTGGCGCGTGGTGACTGGCTACTTATCGGACCGGCACCCGCGGCACTGCACTGAATCTGCCCAACCAGCACCCGGCACTGCACTGAATCTACCCGACCAGCACCCGGCACACGCGACGCTTCCCCACTTGAAGCAACATGCCGTTTCGAAGGGTACAAGTGGCGGACTCGCCCTCGATCTTGACCCCGTCAACCTTGACCGCGCCGCTCTTGATCAGTCTTCGGGCCTCCGATGACGACGGCGCAAGGCCTGTTCGCGCCAGAAGCGACGCGAGCCCCACATCCTGCCCCGACGAAAGATCCCCAAGTTCCACTTCATCGACCTCGGTTGGCAGTTCGCGCTCCCGGAAGACTTTCAAAAACTCTCCCTTTGCCTCTTCGGCTTTGCCGGCGCCGTGGAACTCTGTCACGATCCTGCGCGCCAAGTCGAGTTTGGCGTCCATGGGGTGAAGCGTTCCGCCGGCGATCCCCGCCTCCAATTCCTTCACCATCTGCGCGCTATCCGTGAGAACAAGCCTGTGGTACAGCGGCATCAGCGAGTCGGGAACGGACATGACTTTCCCGAACATATCCTTGGGCGCCTCGGTCACTCCGATGTAGTTGCCCAGGCTCTTGGACATCTTGTCCACCCCGTCGAGGCCGGGCAAAATGGGCATGGTCAGCGCCACCTGGGACTCCTGCCCGTACTCCTTCTGAACGACGCGCCCCACGAGCAGATTGAAGGTCTGATCGGTGCCGCCCATCTCGACGTCCGCCTTTATGGCGACCGAGTCGTACGCCTGCGCGAGAGGATAGAGAAACTCGTGAACGCCGATGGGCAGCCCCTTGGTGTAACGGTTCTTGAAATCGTCGCGCTCCAGCATCCTGGCCACGGTGAACTTGGAACCCAGCCTCACGACATCCGCGAAGTTCATCGGCCCGAGCCACGAGGAGTTGAACACAGTATGGGTTTTGGCAGGGTCCAGTATGACGGTTGCCTGCTCGTGATAGGTTTTCGCGTTGATCTCCATGGCTTCCGGCGTCAGCTGGGGCCGCGTCTGCGACCTTCCGCTCGGATCCCCGATCATCCCCGTAAAATCGCCTATGATGAAGTAGATCTCGTGCCCCTGGTCCTGGAACTCCCGGAGCTTCTTCATCACGACGACGTGCCCCAGATGCAGGTCCGGAGCGCTCGGGTCGACCCCCAGTTTGACCTTGAGCGGGGTTTTCGTCGTGAGCGACCGGGCGATCTTGAACCTGAGCTCGTCGACGGTCACCACGTCCTGGGCCCGATCGATTATGTATTGCACCTGCTTTTCGACCTCGCGGGATAATCCCTTGTCCGGAATGTCAGCGTTGGAGTTCACGGGACCCTCACCCTACCTTACCCTACCTTTTGGAGAACCGGGCCTGGAGTCTACGGGCACGGAGTCAACCGGTCTGGCGTCTACCGGTCTAGCGTCTACCGGTCTAGCGCCTACTGGTTCAGCGTCTACTGGTACAGCAGCGCTACCGGCCCGGCCGGTTCTTCTTTCAAAAACATTACACCATAAGGGGGCTGTCCTCAAGGGAGATGAGGGGCAGTGCCGAAGCGCGGGCGGCAACACTCCGCCAAAAAAGCCGACCGTTCCAAAAACGCCAAGTACCGGATTCGAGTAGATAGATCCCGCGTAAGTGTCGAATTTGAGTAGATAAAACGAAAGTAAGTACCGTTTGGTGATACTTAGGCCGGGACCTGGCGCAAGGGTCCTTACGAGGAAAATCTTAGGGGTCGCGAACGAGACCTGCCGGCCCGACGCGGCGCCTCGGCGGGCCTCAGCCGGGACAACTCCGCCGGAAGACCCCGAAGCGCACGCCCTCTAGCAGGTGTTTTGCGTATGCTCCGGGAAGGCGGAGTCATAAGGCTTTTCAAGACGTATCAAAAGGTTTTGGGAATTCACAAAAGGTCGTCAATGGGGCCTTCACAATTCCCCAGTGGACAGTTGCCA
>CAZMEF010000094.1:0-7009 GCA_964565305.1 uncultured Eubacteriales bacterium
TCGCCGACCACGGCCGTGAAGGCGCCCAACCCCACCACCTTAGCCCCGTTATCTGCCGCCAACTGGCCGGCGGCCACAATCCTCCTCGTGACCTTCTGCGCCGGAAGACTCATCATCAGCTTGGGGGTGAGCGGGCAGGAGACGAAGTAGCCGTCGGCCTTACCTGACGCCGACTCCACCCCGGTTATGTGAGACACCATTATGGTGGGAATGAACTGCATACCGTACTCGACCCATCTCTCCGGCAATTTCTTCGCGATGGGGAACTTGCGACTGACGTCCGAAACATCTATAGGATGGATAATGAAACCAAACGTGCCCAAAGGTGACCACTCCAAACCTTACGGTATCAGCGACGGCGGGTTCAGTTCCACGATCCTGGGTTTGAACTCGAGACGGTCCAGCATGCCGTTTATCTCGTCGTCTGTTATCTCATCCGGACTCTTCCTCAACAAAGTCACCAGGAGCGCCTCCAACACGTTCGTGCCAAAAGACCGGCCTTCCATGTCGGGCGTAGTGGTTATCAGGGTGCTTATGCCTCTCCTTTTGAAGTCCGCGACGTCGTCTTCCGTGACCGTGTTGGTGATAACCGACTTGCCCTTCATATCCATAGGCATATGCTTGATGACGTAGTGGAAATCCCCTGCGATCACGTCAGCCTGCTTGTAGTACTTGGCGTACTTGGGCTTCGCGTGGTGAACTTCCTGACTCTTGCCTGTGGGATAGATCATGGAAAAGGGCAGCCTGGCGACTATAGGGCCGATGGCCCGCGCAACCCTGTCGAGCGCCCCGAGCGAGCGTAGCGGGAGGGGCAGACCGAGGACAAAGATGAGATCCCCAATTATCAGATCGCAACCGGTTTCGTGAAACGCCTGGGCCATCGGGAACCTGTCCGCGCCGCTCACCATCAGCACGGTAAGTTCCTTGAAGGGAACGTGGCAAACCTGGTCAAGGTATTGGATGACCCGCCGCTCCAAAGTTCCCTTTACCCGCCCCCCATCGACGATCGGGCTTTTCTTCGCGGCGTTCGCGATCGGCCGAGCGTCTTTTAGCATGAACTGGTGGGTGCCGCACCCCACCCAAAGGTCAATCCCGCCCATGCCGAAAGCGTCCACCTTCCCATCAAGCTCGCCAATAAGTTCGATGGCTTTGGGGATGGAACCGTCGGTCCCAATCCTCTCCACAATGACAGGTTCTCCAAGAAACTCCTGCTCAGTCCTTTTGTTTCGTTTTGACGAACCGAGGCTTACGCTGACCACGTGCTTCACCGGAGGAACCTCCTATCCTTTCAACTTGTGAATGACTTCTCTTAGTGCGCTTATGTTAATCTGGACATCGCCGGTCATGGGGGACCTGCCGATGACGATGGTGGCCACCTCTGTGCTTCTGTCGAAAAGGCCCTTCAGTATGTCCAAGCGCTTGTCGGAGCCGATAAGGATGACCTTCTGACAGTCACGTAGACGGGAAAGGAGAACCATGATCTCGTTGAGAAGATCATTGCCGTTCCGGTTCTTGACGTAAGCCCATCGTTCTTCGTCGTTCATGAGAAAAGTGAACTCCACGCCTTCCTCGAGCGCGAGCTGCCGCACTTCGTCGCAGTTGGAGATCGGAAATCCCACGATAGCGATAGCCCCGCCTTTGCGGAGTTCACCGAGACCCTCCAACCTGGAGATGAATGTGCGGTCGATGCCCGTCTTGGCGGCCACTTCGCTTTGGGATAGTCCCGTCGAACGGGCAAGCAGGATTTGTTTGATCTCATTTTCGATCTTCTCGAGGCTTACTACCTTATCCCCAATACGGACAAAATCCAAAACGTCATCTCCCTTCGCAGTGTTCGGCCCCTCATGGACGTGCGACACGTCTGTGCACAGTTTTGTGTACATCATATCAGGGAGATGGAGGCTTCGCAAGAAAAGAAAGGGAGGCCCATATTGAGGTTTAGGTGACTACGCTTTGGAGGCCTCTTCCAAAATCCGCAACACGCCTTCGGGCGAACGTTCGTTATTCAACCTATCTCGAAATTTAGAAGCTCCCGGCACGCCTCTCAGATAGAAAGCGAGGTGTTTTCGCATGACAAGAAGCCCGCGCCGCTCGCCGAGCGCGCTCACCGACCTGCGAAAGTGCTCTGACGCGAAAGCCATCTTGTCAGGGAACCCGTAGAGGCGCGCTTGTCTTCCGGAAAGTACGTCCAGGCATCTGGCGAAAAAAGCGGGGTCGCCCAGGATCGCCCTGCCCACCATGACACCGGAAAGCCCACCTAGATTCGCCTTAGCAACCGCCTCTTCGGGCAACGTTATGTCACCATTTCCGACGACGGGGATATCCACGCTTTGCGCCACTCGAAGAATGGCATCCCAATCAGCGCTTCCTGAGAATCCTTGAGAAACCGTCCTTCCATGGACCACCAACATTTCCGCTCCTGCGGATGCCAGACGGACCGCGACTTCGGCGGGATCCGTCGAGCGATCCCAGCCAAGCCGCGTCTTGACTGTTAAAGGTACACCTGCGTTTTTGCAGACGGCGGCAACGGCGTAGATCATGTCCTCGGCGCGGGCCAGATCCTTGAGGAGGCCTCCGCCCGAACCCGGCGAAGTCACTTTCCTGGCAGGACACCCCATATTAAGATCGATGGCCTGAAAAACCCCAAATTCGGATGAAAGGATTTTTCGCGCCGCTTGGGCTACAGATTGAGGTTCCTCGCCGAAAAGCTGGACGGCGAGCGGGGCATCACTTTGCGAGTGGGCTAAGATTTCCGCCGAATCGTCGCCGCCGAAGATGAGCCCTTTGGCGCTGACCATCTCTGTATAGCAGTAGGGGCAACCGTTCTCCCGCAGAAGCTCTCGAAATGTCAAACCTGTGTAGCCGGCCATCGGCGCCTGCAAAATAGGCGGCCAGATAGAAAGCCCGCCGAACTCAAGCGAACGAAGCGTGAAGGAATCAGGGGTCGGAGCAGTCGGGCTCAATTACTGGACGTCGCCCTCCTCCGTGTTGACCCCAACTTCCACCAATATGGACTCTGCAACGTAAATCGGGGCAGACGCGCGGAGAGCAACGGCTATGGCATCTGATGGCCGGCAGTCGATCTCCATAGGCTCACCGTCTCTCGCGACCACCAGAGTCGCATAGAAGGTGCCGTCTCGCACGTCGTCCACGGTGATCATGACGATCTCCGCATCAAGTTTGCCTACGACGTCCAACAGAAGATCCGCCGTTAGCGGCCTTGGAGCTTTAAGCCCCTGAAGCGGCAGCGCGATGGCCGAGGCTTCTAGCGGCCTGATCCATATCGGCACCACAGTAGTCTTTGTCAGGTCAGCAAGAAGAACCACTGCCTGATCGGCGTCTTGGTCCAGCCCGACTCTTTCGACAGTTACTTGGACCATCCGGGACGCCTCCTTTCCCCGACGTGAAGATCTTCCACCCCTGTGCGGGACTTCCTACTCCCACATTATGTCGCCCACTGACGGAAAGCGACTGAGTTCCGCCTCGATCGCCGCTTTGGCCCTGGACAGTCCCTTTTCGGTTTTGGCTTCGGCCCGTAAGACCAAGGCCGGTTGGGTATTGGACGCCCTGATTAGCCCCCATCCGTCGGAAAACAGCACCCTCGCTCCATCGACTGTGACGACCTTGTGCTCGCGAGCCAACTCTTTCGTGACTTCGGCCACAACGCGAAACTTGTCTGCGTCCGGGCAAACGACTCGGATCTCGGGCGTTGAATGGTACTTCGGGACATCAGCAAGCATCTGGTCCACTGACCGGTCTGAGTTTGACAGCAGGCGCAGCAGTCTTAGGGCTGCGTAAAGAGCATCATCAAAGCCATAATACTCATCGCGGAAGAACATATGCCCTGACATCTCGCCTGTAAACAGGGCATCAACCTCTCGCATTCTCGCCTTGATCAAGGAATGCCCGGTTCGCGTAAACTCAGGCTTGCCGCCGAGGCGCTCCACCACGTCCACGAGCGCCTGCGAGCACTTGACCTCTATGAGCGCGAGAGCGCCCGGGTGCTTGGCGAGGATCTCGCTCCAGAAGATCGTCTGCAACTCATCGCCATAGACAAGCCGACCCGAGCCGTCCACCACGCCTATCCTGTCGGCGTCCCCGTCGAAAGCGATTCCGAGGTCGGCCCCGGTTTCGAGAACTCTGGCGCTCAGGTGGGCCACGTGCTTCTCGTGAGTGGGATCGGGGTGGTGGTTCGGAAAGCTTCCATCGGGTTCGAAGTACATCTCCTCGAAGTCCGCCCCGACTCTCTCTAGCGCTTTCCTGGTGATAGGTCCGCTCGACCCGTTACCGGCATCCACCACAACCCGGACCTTCTTGGGGCCTAGGGCTATCCTTCCGGCCAGGTCCTCTACGTAATCCGGCACGGGATCCTTCTCATGGCAAGCACCGCTGCCCGAGACGAAATCCCCTGTTTCGGCAATGCGCCTGATCTCTTGTATGCCGTCTCCGTACAGCGTGTTGGTCCCGTAAGCCAGCTTAAAACCGTTGAATTCAGGTGGGTTGTGGCTACCCGTCACCATTATCCCGCCTTCGATCCCGTACTTGACTCTGGCGTAGTAGAAAGCGGGAGTGGTTACCATTCCAACATCGATAACGTCAACTCCGCTACATGTAAGCCCCGCCGCGACTGCCTGTGAATAAGCGTAAGATGAGAGCCTATTGTCTCGGCCTACGATGGCCGTATCCACCGTGTTTCTCCTCAAAAACGCCCCGTAAGCCTTGGCGATGTCTGTCACCGTTTTGCCGGTGAGATCCTCCCCAACTAGGCCCCTAATGTCATATTCCCTGAATATACGCGGATTTACCTCCAGCACAACATGACCTCCACCATTAAGCTACGTCCGAGCCGGGCCACTGTCACCTAGATTCTACCCTTTATCGGCAATTCCTTTCCTTGCCAATTGTGAGTGACGGCGGTTCAAAACCGCACGTTCCATCACCAATTCCCTTCGCCGGTAACGAGGGTGACTATCTCGCGCGGCGCGCGGGCAACACTAGTGATAAAAGGAGGTGATCGTGTGACCCAAGTTAAGTGCAAAATCAAACCTTGCCACTATTATGGCGATGGAGACATCTGCACAGCGGACACCATTCTGGTCGACTGCAATCAGAAGATTGACAAATCCTCACCGGGAACGGAAGCGAGCAGAATGGAAGTAGGCAGAATGGACCTAAACCTGGGTGGATTCGAGAGCAGGGCCAACGATCCCAGCACGAAGACCAAGAGCACGTCGGGTAAGTGTGATGCTAGCGATATCAAGACGTCAGAGGAGACCCTGTGCTCAACTTTCCGGCCAAAAGGCGGCGGGCCCCGGCACTAAGAAACGTCGTGACCACGCCGGGACTCGTCGGACCTTCGTCGGGGGCATGTGAGGAAGAGGGGCCTTGGCCTCTCTTCCTTGTATTCGAGTCAGTCCAACCCGCTTCAATCGGGTCCGAACGGACCCAATCTGGTACGATCCGGCCATGCGTAAGGGTGTACCGGTCGCCCACGGTAGTGTGCTCCGCGATCCCATTTTGGCGGTCCCCTTTTAGCGGTTGCCATCGACCGTTCACTTTGAGATCATGATAACGGTGACGGACATGAATGAACTGACAGGAATACGTGCAAGGGACCGGGTTTTCCCCTGTAAAGGCGTCGTTTTCGACAAGGATGGTACCTTGACCGACATATTTCCTATGCTCTACGCCTTAGGCCAAGAGCGCCATAAGCATCTGTGCTCACGCGTTCCGCGGGGCGTCCTTTCCTCGCTGTCCCGTTGCACCGGCTTTGATCCGGCAACCGGAAAGGTGGAACCTTTCGGCCCCATTGCGGCCGCATCCAGAAACCATGAGGTCGTGGTCGCCGCCACAGCCCTATGGCTTGAAGGCGTGCCCTGGTACAAGGCCATACGCATCGCGAACGACGCGTATGATGCAGCCGACCTGACTTTGGATCCGCGTAAAGCGGTGCGTTTGTTGGATGGGGCCGAGGCAACCCTAAGAGCCCTGCACGGTTCCGGATTGCGGCTCGCGATCGCAACTTCCGACCAACACGGGAGAACTGTCGCCCAGTTGGACGCCCTTGGCGTCTTGGATCTTTTCAGTGCCATCGTCGCTGCAGATGACGTCATCCACGACAAACCGTACGCAGACCCTGTTCTCAGATGCGCCGAACTTGTGGGAGCTGATCCCCGGGATCTGGTGGTCGTCGGAGACTCTCCTCAAGATATGCTAATGGGAAAGAGCGCGGGGGCGCGGACCATCGGCCTACTGTCAGGTGTATCGCCGCCGGAACTCCTGGAGCAGATGGCGGATGTGGTGGTCAACGGAATAGCGGATATCTCCGTAATCTCCTAGGTTTCATCGGTTTCATCCCTGAAGCTACCGCCCCGAAGCTACCGCCCTGAAGCGTTATTACCTGTGTCGTCGCACGGTCCGCAAGATCGTCCCCGCGCTCCTAGGCAAATCTTCCAACGGCCTGCCCTGTTTGCATTATCTCACGCCCCTCCGTGGCCGCCTCCTGTCGCCAATCTGTCTCTCCTCCTCTGTCGCTCTGGAATGACCGACAGGGCGGGTGCCGTCGGCCTGAAATGACCGACGCGGAGGGCTGTGTTGGCTCCAAATGACCGACAGGCGGCGTCGCTCTGGAATGACCGACAGGGCGGGTGCCGTCGGCCTGAAATGACCGACGCGGAGGGCTGTGTTGGCTCCAAATGACCGACGGGCCTAGTGCCGGGGTACCTGCGACATGCCCGGGGCACGCAGAGTACACAGGGGAGCTGCACGGAATGCACTACAATTTCACCAATATCTTCTCACCGGAATGGATCTCGGACGCGACGCCTGGCAAGCGACTAGTCATCACCCATCTCAATGGTCGCAGCCCATTTCAGCCGGACTCGGCGGCGGTCGGACGCCCGTTCAATCCCCATAACATAACCCGGCTAAGTCCCTGCTAGAGATGCGCTTTAGCAACAATTTCCCACATTTCAGCAACTGCTCATCTATGCTGAATAGGCATGGCAGG
>CAZMEF010000095.1:0-6908 GCA_964565305.1 uncultured Eubacteriales bacterium
ACTTATCCCTTTTTTGACGGCGTCCTCGATCTCGTCCAGTTCTTCCCGAACCTTGGAAAACACAGGCGCCGCCGAATCCCAGTCAAACCCGACGCCCGCCGCTAAGACTTGCTGCCTTTGCGCCGTCATTAGCGCGGGCAGTCCCTTCTGGACCTCGTCCATCAGCGAATGCTCTTTCTTGTACCTGCCGGGCTCGCCGCGCTTTATCTCATCCCATCGTTCCCTCACCGCCTCCGGCGTTTCGAGATGCTCGTCTCCGAACACGTGAGGGTGTCTTCGAGTGAGTTTGCCGATGATCCCGTCCAGCACTTCGTCGGGGCCAAAATCGCCTCTTTCGACCGCGATCTGGCAGTAAAGCGCGATTTCCAAAAGCAGATCTCCTAACTCCTCCTTGAGTTTGTCCGCTTCGCCCCCTTGAGCCGCCGCCACGAGCTCGTGAGACTCCTCCAGCACGAACTTGGTCAAAGATTCGTAAGTCTGCTCTCTATCCCACGGGCAGCCGCCCGGGGCCCTAAGCTTGGCCACTACCGAAAGAAATTCCGTCCATTTGGAACTATCTAAGGATGACGACACGCTAAGAACCTCCCAATAACCGCTACCGGGCGGCCACAGGCGATCTCGTGGACCTTCGCGACGTAGCGGCGATCACTTGCGAAACCCGCGACGGAAGAACCTGCCGAGAAGCGGCAAGGACGCCAAGTCATCGGGAGTCACGATGGCAAGGGCCAAACAGGCCACGGCATACGAGAAAGCGCCCACCACAATGGCGCCCGCCGTTGCCATCCCCAAGGGCCACACCGACGAGAGCCTCCAGTAAGAAAGTTCGGTGAGAAGAGCGAGCGCAGTCCCCGCTAGCGGCAACTTGAGGACGATAGCCCAATCTATAGCCGAACTGACTTCCTTGCATACGGCCCTTAGGTTCAAAAGCCCCGCGACTGCGAAATAAACCGTCGTGGCCAAACCTGCCCCAAGTATACCAATTGAGGCATACCCGACCAAGAAGTAGGTAAGGCTCGCTTTGATGACGATGGCCCACGATAGATTGAGAAGCGGCACCCGAAAATTGCCGAGCCCTTGCAGGATACCCGAAGTGACCTGCTGAAGCGACAGGAATACCACGGCCGGCGTGAGCGTTCTCAAAATAGCGCCTACCTCCGGTTGGGAGTACAGGAGCGACGGGATCGGGTTCGAAAGGACATGCAAACCTACGGCGACGGGCAACGCGAGCGCCAAGGTCAGCGAAAGAGTCTTTCTGGTTCGCCGTCTTACGGCCTCCCGATCGCCGAGCGCCAAGGCCGAGCTGATCGATGGCACCAATGCCGCCTGAAAGGCTGCAGTGAAGATCGTGGGCAGATTCAACAGGGGGAACGCTCCGGCTGCCAGCTGTCCAAACAATCGGGTGGCGTCTCCTGCCGAGAACCCTATGGCCTGAAGCCTTCCGGGAACTATGACCAAATCCACGATCTCTGTGATCCCAAAAATCGCGGAAGCGAGGGAAACAGGAGCCGCGATGGACAAAACCCTACGAAGAACCTGGCCGCGAGAGAAACGGGCAGTTCTCCACGTTCGACTGCTGTCCGGCGGGATTCTGGACGAGCCCGCGTTCTTGACGTAGAAAGCGATCGCGACGACCATTGCAAGCAACGCGCCGATGGACGCACCCATAGTGGCCCCGGCCGACGCGGCGGCGAGGCCTCGCTCGAGAAAGGCATTGGCCAAGAGCAGCATGGCGAGGAGTCGCCCGACTTGCTCGACAACCTGCGTCAAGGCGGGCACGCCCATCTGCTGGATCCCCTGGAACCATCCCCTGAAGGCGGATAGAACTCCAACGGCTATCAACGCGGGGGAAATGGCCCGAATCGACAAGACGGCGCGACCGTCATGAGCGAGGTTCCGCGCGATCCACTCCGATGACCCGTACAGAATTAGGCTTGCGATGAGGCCGAGAAGGGCCATGACCGCCAACGACACCTTGAAAGCGTTCCTAGCCTCGCTTTTCTTCCCTAACGCCCATTGTTCTGCCACGACTTTGGAAACCGCGACATTGAGACCGGCAGACGACACGGTCAAGAGGATTGTGTATATCGGGTAGGCCATCTGATAGAGGCCCATGCCTTCGTCTCCGAGGATGCGGAACAAAGGGATGCGGTTAAGAGCCCCAATTAGCTTGACCACTACCCCAGCGCCGGTGAGCAGGAAGGCGCCCTCGAGGAACTTGGTATCCTCTCTTTTCATCGGTGGCTTGCCAAACCCTTCTCAGGTTTTCGGGCCAGTTACAATCGAGGGTGGCCGAAAGCCACCCTTCTCACGGTAGCTTCCGGCCACCCTACGCTCGCGAATTCGGCCTCATTGCCGACGCTATTCTTCCATCTGCTTTGCCAGGAAACCCGCGGCCGTTTCGGCTAACTTGAGTTCCAGTTCCGCGACAGTCTGGCCCGGTTCCCTCGTGCATATGATTACGGCGCCGATCGGGTCACCTTCTGCGATAATCGGGGCGATCACCTCGGCTGTGAACTTGCAGCCGTTTTCATCGTCGGTGATGCACTCTTTGCAGTAGCGATCTTCCCCCGGCTTCGTGATCATAACCGGCTTTCGATCTTCCATGATACGTTCCACAGCGGCGGAGATCCGCTTATTGAGGAACTCCTTCTTGGGAGCGCCGGAAACTGCTATGATTCCATCCCTATCGGCGATCATTGCAATGTGACCTGTGGCTTCCGCAAGCGAATCGGCGTACTCTTTGGCAAAATCACCTAACTCGCCGATGGGAGAATACTTCTTCAGTATCACTTCACCATCGCGGTCGACGAATATCTCCAGGGGATCGCCCTCACGGATTCTGAGGGTCCTCCTGATCTCCTTGGGGATAACCACGCGCCCGAGATCATCGATGCGCCGGACAATTCCTGTGGCTTTCACGCGTCCACCACCCCCTTTGACTCGTCAATCCCCCGTCTTTTGCTAGTATATAGGCGTTTTGGAACCGTTATTCACTGCCTCTTAGCTCTTTGACGAGAGACAAGCCCGTATCAAGCGGGGGAGGAGCGCCTTTGGGAAAGGCAAGTTTAAGGAGGTTGGACCTTCTGTCGATTTCGAGGCCCGGGAACGCGTTGATGGCGGCGGGCAACCGCTCGCCTGGGAACAAATGAGGTACTTCCACCCTAAGCGCCAAGTGTTCTCTTCCGAAAGTCAAATCGTCGCGTATTAGGGATATCTGGGTGATGCCTATCTGGCCCGCAAGAAGACGGAGCCTAGCCACCTTGAGAAGCGCTGCCGCGGCGGCGGGAAGCGCGCCATACCGGTCGCGTAACTGGGATTCTGTGTCGTCCAAAGTTTCCGTGTCGTTTGCTCCCGCTATACGTTTGTAGAGGGCATAGCGCTCCCTGGGGCTTTCGACGTAAGTTTCCGGCAAGTAGGCGTCGCTTGGGATGTCTACGGTGGCGAGGATCCGCTCCACCTTTTCCTCCTTCATACCGCGAAGGGACCTCACGGCTTTCTCCAGAAGGCTAACATACATTTCGTAGCCCACAAGTGCCATGAAACCGTGCTGTTCTCCGCCGAGAAGGTTGCCCGCCCCCCTAATCTCCATGTCTTTCATCGCCAGTTTGAACCCCGAGCCCATGGTGGTGAAATCTCGAAGGGCGTTGAGCCTTTCTTCGGCGACATAGGTCATGCTCTTGTCGTGACGGAAAGTGAAGTACGCGTACGCGATCCTGTTTGAGCGCCCCACGCGTCCGCGGAGTTGGTACAGCTGGGCAAGCCCGAGTTTGTCGGCATCCTCCACGATGAGCGTGTTCACGTTGGGGAGGTCAAGCCCGGATTCGATGATGGTGGTGGAAATGAGCACGTCGTACCGGCCTTGTAGAAAGTCCTGCATCGTGGCCGAAAGCTGGTCCTCCTTCATTCTGCCGTGGGCCACTGTAATGCGCGCCTCAGGCACAAGGGCCTGGATGCGTTTGAAGACTCTCGCTATAGAGTAGATCCTGTTGTAGACGTAGAAGACTTGCCCGCCTCGCCTCATCTCTCGCCGGATCGCTTGCGCCACCAAAGAAGGGTTGGCGGAAACCACGTAGGTTTCCACAGGATATCGCCCTTCGGGAGGGGTCTCGATCACGCTTATGTCCCTGAGCCCCGACATAGCCATATT
Source organism: uncultured Eubacteriales bacterium (assembly GCA_964565305.1). Lineage (GTDB taxonomy): Bacteria > Bacillota > Sulfobacillia > Fermentithermobacillales > Fermentithermobacillaceae > DULO01. The sequence goes on from CAZMEF010000095.1 coordinate 4,148, forward strand.
GAGTGTCCTGGGAATGGGAGTCGCGGTCAAAGTAAGGACATCGCAAGTTTCGGTGATTTCCTTGACGCGCTCCTTCTGGGCCACCCCGAACCGGTGCTCTTCGTCCACTATGAGAAGGCCGATGTTCTTGAATTTCACGTCCTTGGAGAGCAAACGGTGCGTTCCGATGATGATGTCAACCGCGCCCGTCTCGACGTCCTTCACGATCTTCCGCTGCTCTGACTGCGTCCTGAAGCGAGAGAGGCATTGGATCGAGATCGGATGATCGGAAAATCGCCTCGAAAACGTCGAAAAGTGCTGCTCCGCAAGGATGGTAGTGGGCACCAACACGGCCACCTGTTTTCCGTCCATCACGGCTTTGAAGGCGCAACGCATGGCTACTTCAGTCTTGCCGTACCCGACATCGCCGCAGAGCAACCTATCCATTGGAGTCGTCTGTTCCATGTCCGACTTGATCTCAGCGGTAGCCGTCGCCTGGTCTTCTGTGTCCTCGTATTCGAAGGCTTCCTCAAACTGCTTCTGCCACGGAGTGTCTGACGCGAAGGCGAAGCCTCGCCGCGACTTGCGTTTAGCCTCAAGCACAAGCAGTTTCCGAGCCATGTCTTCCAGGGAGCTTTTGACGCGCGCCTTGAGTTTCTGCCAATCACCTGTCCCCAGCCTTTGCAGTGTGGGCGGCCTTCCCTCCGGCCCAACGTAACGCTCCACGGCGTCTACCTGGTCTGTGGGAACGTAAAGAGCATCGGTGCCCGCATAGCGAAGGTGCAGGTAGTCTCTTGTGACGCCGTTCACGGTCATGGTCTGAAGCCCCATAAACTGGCCGACCCCGTGAGTAGCGTGTACCACGTAGTCGCCTGCGGCAAGCTCTCGCCAGTCGACAGAAGGCCTTTCTCTTCTGGCCTTCTTCTGCCTGACAACAGTCCTGCCGTATACTTCCGTCTCCGTGAACAACGCCAGATTCAAGGAATCGCAGTTGAAACCGTTCTCGCCGCTTCCAAGGGCTAGAGTTACCAGCCCCGCCTGCGGAGGTTCCGTCATGAAATCGCCGGCCAGACACGGGATCTCCTGTCGATCGAGCCACTTCTCCAAAAGCGTTTTTCTGTCTTTGTTGCCGGCCAGAATGACCACACGTTTCTTGTTGGCAAGCAAGTCACGCAGTTCCAACGCCAGGTCGCTCCACCTCCCGCTAAACCCGACCTGGCTGGTGGTATCGGAATCCACGATATCGGCCAAGGAGCGCGAGTCATCCATCCGCGCCAAAAGGCTCATCAAGAGGCCCGCCTTCTGCATGATGCCAAGTATGTAGCCAGACGGCAGGTAGACAGAGGCTTCACTTCTGCCCATCGCTCCCGCAACCATACGCGCGGAAGCGATTTCGGCCCCTATGCGCTCGAATTCGAGAAGGGCGTCACGGCAACGCTCGTAACTGTCCACTACCAAGACACGGTCAGTAGACATGTAATCCAGAATAGTGGCGCCGCCATCGTCCCCGGCGGTATCGCCGGAACCTGTTCGCCCGGCGTGTCCGGTAATGGAGCCGGGGTTCATGAGGTCAGTGGCGGGAGTGATCGACATGGACTGAGCGGGCTCCGCCGAAATCTGCGTCTCAGGATCGAAAGCGCGGATGGATTCAACCTTGTCAAATGCAAATTCGAGGCGGTAGGGCACATCCGATGAGGGGGGGAACACGTCCAGAATGCCGCCGCGAAGAGCAACTTGTCCTCTAATCTCAACCGAGAACTCTCGCTCGTACCCCAACCCGACAAGCTCGCGGATAAAGGCGTCGGGCGCGCACGACGTCCCAACGGATATTGTCCTGCACCCTCCGGCGAAAACATCTTTGGGGGAAAGTTTCCGCAGGAGAGCTGTCGCGGGTAGGACCACGAGAGGCGCCTGCTCTTGACCGGCGATCAGCCGGGCGAGGGCGGTCACTCGCATCCATATGGACTCCCGGTTCCCGTGGGTCTCAAAAGGCATGACTTCCCGGCCGGGAAAAAGGATGACTCTGTCTGGACCCAAAAGGTCGCCCAGGTCACGCTTAGCAGTCACGGCTTCGTCGGGGTTAGGCAAGACCAAAAGGCCCGGACGCTTCAGAGATGACACCAGTGAAGCGACAGTAGCGAGTTTTGCGTAGCCTTGGGCGCCGACCAGCAAAGCCGGCGCTTTTTTGCCCTCAATGCTGGAAAACGCGCGGACCAGGCCGGGGCTTTCGGAAAGCAACCCCAGAAGACCGGGATGAGGCATTAAGGCTCTCTCCCGTTGTAGTCGGCCATAGCAGCCTCCAAGCCCTTCGTCAGGACATCAAGAACTGCGGTGGACGCGAGTTCGATCACCTCTGGAAGCAACTTCAACTCCTCGGGCGAAAAAGGATCCAAGACGTAGTCCACAGCCTCTTCTCCTTCGGGCGGCCTCCCTACACCGAGCTTTATTCGAGGGAAAGCCTCCGTATCCAGGCGTTCGATGATTGATTCCACGCCTTTGTGCCCACCGGCGCTACCCGAGCGCTTAATCCGGATCTTGCCGAACGGCAGATCAAGATCATCGTGTATGACCAGCAGATCGTCCGGACTTAGGCCATAGTAGCGGGCGACTTCGGCCACGGCCTGGCCCGAGAGGTTCATGAAAGTGCCGGGCTTCACCAAGAGCACGCGGAAAGCCGCGCCGTTTGCGGACAATGACGCCTGAGCCACATCGGAAAATCCGGACTCCCTAAAATGGGCGCCCAAGCGCGCGCCAAGCGAAGACAACACCATAAACCCGGCGT
>CAZMEF010000096.1:0-4348 GCA_964565305.1 uncultured Eubacteriales bacterium
CGACACTTCTGCCGACACTTGTGGAACCGGGGCGCCTAAGGCTGTACAATGGGCTGGGTCAGGCCTGTCGCCGGAGCCCTACAACCATTGGTTTTCTATAAGGGAGAGATGGAAGATGGGGAGCGTAGCTATCGTAACCGACAGCACCAGCGACCTGACTCGACAACTTGCGGAGGATAATCAAGTTTCGGTGATGCCTCTCAGTGTTTTGCACAAGGAGAAGGTCTACAGAGACGGCGTAGACATAACTCCCGAAGCTTTCTACCCGCTCTTGGAATCCTCCGAGGAGCTACCCACGACATCTCAGCCTACGCCGGCCAGCTTTGCCTGCCTTTACGAACGCCTGCTCCAAACGAGCAAAGAAATAATCTCCTTTCACCTCTCCGAAAAGCTCTCAAGCACCGTCCAGGCCGCTAGGACGGCAGCCGCCAACGTCGCGCGCGAACGAATCCATGTCGTCGATTCGGGTTTTCTAAGCTACGCTTTGACGTTCCAAGTACTGGAGGCGGCGAGATTAGCCAAAGAGGGGTTATCGGCCTCCAAAATCGTTTACCTCCTTTCGCGGCTCAAGGAAAAAACAGAGATGTACTTCACCGTAGATACGCTTCACTACCTCTACAAAGGCGGACGCATTGGGAAGGTATCGTCGCTCATGGGCAGCATCCTCAAGATCAAACCTGTGGTAAGGATAGTAGACGGCGAGTACATTCCGTTCGCAAAGGCACGAAACTTGCACCAGGCGCTCATCTCCATGACGGACGCCTTGGCGAGGAAATATCGTGGCGAAAAGGTAATGGCAGCCGTAGGGCACGGAAAAGCATACGACAAAGGTCTCATGCTAATGGAGCTAGCGCGCGCAAAACTCAATCTGGCCTGTCCGCCTTCCTTTTTTGAGGTAGGACCGGTCATCGGGGTGCATACGGGTCCCGGCTGTGTCGGAATAGCCGTACGCCCCGTAACTTATTAGGGTCTTTCGACAATAGGCGGTCGCCACCGTAATAGACTGTGTCAGGTGTGTCAGGCAAAAAGCGTAGGGGAGGTTCAAAGCATGTGGTACGGAATCGCCGCAATCGTCCTCATTGGAGCGTGCGCCATCGGCTTCTACAACAACCTGGTCACCTTGCGTCAAAGAGTCAACAACTCTTGGGCGCAGATAGACGTCCAGTTACGGCGCAGGTTCGACCTGATACCTAATCTGGTTGAGACAGTGAAAGGTTATGCCTCGCATGAACAGGAAGTGTTTCAAAAGGTAACCGAGGCGAGAACCCGGGTAGAACGCGCTTACAAGGCCGATGACGTGGGTCAGCAGGTTCAAGCCCAGACGGCCTTCGGTGGGGCCATCCGCGGTCTTCTCGCCGTGGCCGAAGCCTATCCGGATCTCAAGGCCAACGACAACTTCAAACACCTACAAGCCGAACTCTCGGACACAGAATCCAAAATCGCTTACTCCCGGCAGTTCTACAACGATACCGTCATGAAGTACGCCGCTGCGACGCAGCGTTTCCCGGGCAATATCTTCGCGGGAGCGTTTGGGTTCGGCCCATTGGCGTACTATGAGGCAGAAGGAGAATCCCGGGGGCCCGTCAAGGTCCAGTTCTAGCCCCGCCGTGCAAACCGGAAGGAGGTGCCCCGGTGGCGCATAATCGCAGCTTCTCTGTCCGTGTACCTATGCGTATATGGAAGCGCGTAGGCATCGCGCTTCCGCTCGCGTTGATGCTCGCACTTACACTCTTCCCCGGCAAGGCGCTCGCCAAATCGTATAAGGTGTCTGATCTGGAGATTAGCGCCACCATCCTGCGGGATGGTTCCATGAGCGTGCTCGAACGACGCACATTCGACTTCAGCGGCTCTTTCTCCTGGGTCGTGCAGGACCTCGATCTGAGCGGATCTAGCGGCATCGCCGACATCGTCGTTTCCGAAGACGGCAAGCCGTACGCCGGCGGACCGTCGGGCGCGAGCACCTTCAGCGTGGAAAGACGGGGGGACAAGATCGAGGTCACGTGGCGCTTTGATGCAGCCGACACAAAACGTACCTTTGACATATCGTATACCGTCCTGGATGCGGTCACTGTCTACAACGACGTTGCGGAGTTGTATTGGAAATTCGTCGGATCCGGGTGGGAAGTTCCGCATTCTAACGTAACGGTGTCTCTCCAATTGCCCGGAGGAGCCTCAAAGAGCGATGTCAAAGCGTGGGGCCACGGCCCCCTCTCGGGTGAGGTGAAGATCGAGTCAGCCGAGAACGTCCTGTGGCTTCTACCGCGCCTGCCGGCGGGTGAATTCCTTGAGGGGAGGGTGGCCTTCCCCAAAACCCTGGTACCTGATGCCCAAAAGATCAAACAGGGCCCTGCCCTAGACAGGATCATTTCGGAAGAAACAGCGTGGGCAGGCAAGGCGAACCGTTCCAGAGCCGCGTCTTTGACCTCCACGGTCTTATTCGTCCTTTTCGGGCTTTCCGCCTTTCTAGCCACTTTTCTCCTTCGCATCCGGTATAGGCAGTTCAGGCCGGAGTTCGAGGGCGATTACTACAGGGAGTTGCCGGGAGACTACAGCCCTGCTGAATTGGGGAGCCTTTGGAATTTTGGCGCTGTAGGCGCCACAGAAATCACCGCGACGATCATGGATCTAGCAAGACGCGGTCACCTTACCATCGAAGTAACCGTCCAAGAAGAAAAAGCGTTCCTAGGCCTCTTTGGTTCCCGCACCACCACAGATTACAGGCTCAACAGGTCGCCGGAAGCGGTCGACCTTCTGTCGCCACACGAACATGAGGTCATGCAGTTTCTGTTTGAGACCGTCTCCGAAGACGGACGATCGCTCAATTTCGCCCGCATCAGCGCGTATACGAAGAGGAATCCCTCGGCGGGGCAGAGTTTCCTCGCCAGGTTTAGGGGCCAGGTGAACGCGACCAAGGCGTCCTACGGGTTCATCGATCATTCGCTCGAAAGGAACCGAACCCTATCTATCGTGGCGGGGCTACTTATCGTCCTCGGCGGGGCGTTTGGCGCCGTCCTGATGTCAAACCCCTTGGGCCTGGCGTCTGTGATAGGTGGCCTCTCGTTGACGATAGGCGCTTCGTCGCTTCGTCGCAGAAGCCAGTACGGGGCAACCCAGCTCGCGATGTGGAAAGCCTTCCGGCGTTTCCTTCAGCATTTCTCATCGCTTGACCGGGCCGAGGTCCCCAGCCTCGTAATCTGGGAGCACTATCTGGTGTACGCGGTCACTTTGGGCGTGGCTAAGGAAGTCATGAGTCAACTCAAAGTGGTTTACCCCGAAACCGCGCAGGCGGGCGCCACAGCCGGAATGTACCATGGCTGGGCTTGGATGCATATGGCCGGGGGGACGGGCAGCGGTTCGCCTGTTGATGCGGTCAGCCGGCTCACAGAGTCGCTTCACAGTTCGATCAACACTGCTATGAACTATCGCCCCAGTTCCGGTGGCGGCGGCGGTGGCGGCTTCTCGGGCGGTGGAGGTGGCGGCGGCGGTGGCGGAGGAGGAAGGGCAGGCTAGGCGATTACCGCGGTATTCCGGCGGGCGGATCGTCACCTTTGTAGTAGACGTAAAGAACGAACCGGGCGCGCGACCCGCCGACGTAGATGTCCGCGGGGGCACAAGCATGATTGGCCGCCCTAAGGCCTACCAGGATCACAACGTCAGCCTCTAAGCCCTTGAACGACCTAATAGTGGCGAAGCGGATGCCGCCGGCTCTCGAACCTGTTGCGACGTTGCTAACATCTAGGCTGAAATCTACAAGCGGCCATTCCTTGATCCGTTCGCATTCCGCAAACGAGCTGTTTTTCCTCGTGTTAGGTGAGAGAATGACGATCCTGCCGGGCTTGATCCCCTGGCTAACGAGCCGTCCCACCTCTGTTTCCACAAGCCTTCGCTCCTCTTGCGGGGTATACCAGGCTTGTTGCACCACCGGAATTCCCCCACGCAGCCCGGGCCGGAGACGGCCACTGCTCACGAATGTGCCAATCCAATCGCTGATAGGTTCCACGTTCCGAAGATTCCTCGTCAACGTCTGCATGGAGGCGTTCATTTTCAACAACACCTCTATGTTTTGCCTAAACAGATCCTGATTCGGATCGGCAAACACGTAGAACTCCCCATCAGATTGTGACCGAAGCATGGCTTGCAGACACGCGTACCAATATTCCGAAAAGTCCTGCCCTTCATCAACGATGATCGAATCGAACTTTTCTTCCGCAGTAGCGCCGGCGAAGTAGTCGAACCCATGGGTAGGCAATGTTTCTTCGAAGAAGGCCCCCCGCGCCGCCTCTTCCGGGACTTCGATCGAAAGCCCGGCCCGCGTGAGATGGTCTAGGATGAAGTCGTGAAAGTTTTG
>CAZMEF010000096.1:4358-4608 GCA_964565305.1 uncultured Eubacteriales bacterium
CAAACCACTCCGTCTGGCAGATGAATCCGCAAGTAGAGTGCCAGATTCCTGTTGAAGCAGGTGAAGAAGACCCTCTTGCCTTCCGCGGCCAAGCGCCTCGCCTTTTCTACCGCCACGTAAGTCTTTCCCGTCCCCGCCGCGCCGAAAAACACAGCCCGCCTGTTGAGCTCCGTCTCCTCGATAATCCTTTCCTGTTCGTCTGTCAGGATACGGCCTGCCAACGCATCGTAACGCTCAAACTGCTCATCTA
>CAZMEF010000096.1:4618-6892 GCA_964565305.1 uncultured Eubacteriales bacterium
CAACGCATCCATAGCCCCCCGGTCCACTCCGTTTGCTTTGGGGCCAAATGCCCGCTCCAACGCTTCTTCAGGCCGGTCCAGATCCCGTTCCAGGAGAATGCCATCCTTGCCCAAGATGGCCGGGATATCGCCCCAAACGTGCGACGCCTCGGGAAACCAGAGAAGGAATCGCGCTTTGAACGCCGCAAAGCTGCTTCCTGTCTTCTTTTTGTACCGGTCGATGATAGCATACATAGCCTTGCGGGCCTGATCCACAGGATTCTTTCGCATCGGGACCTGGCCCGCGACCCTATCCTCATACCAGAGCCCGCCGGAGTACCCGATTTTCCCCTGCTTGACCTCAATAACTATGAACCCATGTTCCGGGTGTACGACCACGAAGTCCGCTTCGCCCAACGCGAGATCATCTCGAAAGTACTCATCCATCCCCGGTCGAATACCATCGCCGTGCACCATAGTCTTGAAGGCGTAGGAGTACAGGACCGTGTAGAAGTTGGGAAGGCGCCTTAAGGAAGCGTAGACGCGGCTCTCTCCGTCGTTTTGGATCATTCTGGGGTCAAGATCCGGGATCATCTTCGCCATCGAAACGCTCCCCTTTTGCGGTACAGATGGGGTAGCCTTACAATGCGGCCCCCAAAAGCGTCATCATTACCCCGGCCGCAACGGCAGTTCCGATTACTCCCGCCACATTGGGGCCCATGGCATGCATCAGCAAGAAGTTTGTGGGGTTCGCCTTCTGACCTTCCACTTGACTGACCCTTGCGGCCATCGGTACGGCCGATACGCCGGCAGAGCCTATGAGGGGGTTGATTTTTCCCTTCGTAACAACGTACATAAGTTTCCCCATCAGGACCCCACCCGCTGTTCCACCTATGAAAGCGAAAAGCCCGAGGCCGATAATGAGGATGGTCTGTGTCCGCAAGAAGTTGGCTGCGTTCATAGTCGCCCCGACAGAAGTTGCTAAGAGGATGACCACGATGTTGGTCAACTCGTTTGCAGCCGTCTTGGCCAATCTATCGACGACACCCGACTCCCTGAAGAGATTGCCCAACATCAACATACCGATAAGGGAAGCCACAGACGGCAGAAGCAAGCCGACGGCGATGGTGACTATTATGGGAAACAGTATCTTCTCCGTGCGAGAAACCTCGCGCAGTTGCGTCATGACCGTCCTGCGCTCTTTTTCGGTAGTGAGGGCACGCATTATAGGAGGTTGGATGAGCGGCACCAACGACATGTACGTGTACGCCGCGACCGCTATGGGCCCCAGAAGTTCGGGCGCGAGCTTCATCGCGGTGTAGATGGCCGTTGGACCATCCGCCCCTCCGATAATGGAAATGGCCGCAGCCTGAGTTATGGTGAACCCGAGCAATTTCGCCAGGGCAAGCGCTAAGTAGATACCCACTTGCGCCGCCGCGCCAAGAAGAATGGTCGACGGATTGGCGAGCATCGGGCCGAAATCGGTCATGGCGCCAACGCCTAAGAAGATGAGCGGAGGGAAAATCTCTTTCTCAACTCCAAAAGACAGGTAATGAAAAAGCCCGCCCGGCATCTGGCCGGCGGGAGGTGTCATAATCGGAGCGAAAGGTAGATTTGCGAGAATCGCGCCAAACCCGATGGGAAGCAGAAGCAGCGGTTCGAATTCCTTGAAGATCGCCAGGTACACCAAAAACACGCCGACGCCGATCATCACCACTTCGCCGGCCCCAAGACCCGCCAGCCCTGTCGATTGCCACAATCTCTCCGCTATGCCCAACTGTCACGGCACCTTCTTTCTGTGCCCTGTGAAATGACCTCAGGGTGCATAACCCACTGGCCCGCCGATACTATCATAGCACAGTACACGGTCGCCGAGGCGATGTATCTCAGCGCTCCGCCCTCCGCCCTCCGCAGTGCCAGTTTTCTGAGCAATGCTAGGTTTTTGGGCACTGCGCCCTCCGCAGTGCTAGGTTTCTCAGCAGTGCTAGGTTATTGGGCACTCCGCCCTCCGCAGTGCCTGTTTTCCGAGCAATGCTAGGTTTCTGGGCACTCCGCCCTCGGCAGTGCCAGTTTTCTGAGCAGTGCTAGGTTTTTGGGCACTGCGCCCTCAGCAGTGCTAGGTTTCTCAGCAGTGCTAGGTTATTGGGCACTCCGCCCTCCGCAGTGCCAGTTTTCTGAGCAGTGCTAGGTTTTTGGGCACTCCGCCCTCGGCAGTGCGGTCAGCCCCTTGAACAGAAGAGCCGCTGTCGGGAGAATCTCGTCGGGAAAGTCATATTCCTTTGTGTGAATGGCGGG
>CAZMEF010000097.1:0-6874 GCA_964565305.1 uncultured Eubacteriales bacterium
CGGGCGCAGGGGGCTCCGCAAACCCGAACAACCTTCGTACAGGGGCTGACCGGGATATTAACATGAAAAGGGCAACCGAAACAACGAGCGACACCGAAACCCAAAGAGCAACCAGGTTGTCGCGGCGACGCCGCGCGCGGCGTCTTTCTGAGGACGTAGGCAGATCTGTGGCAAGATTTCCGAGGTCACGGGACATGGCGGCTCCCCCATCCTGAGGCCGCTGGCCCGCCTCAGCTCATCCTATTCCAACCTCCATTGTACCAGCGTACAAGGCGGATGGCGAACGATTCGTCTATACACGGCACGTGTGATGCGATACTGCCTGTATGACGAACGAAAACGCCCCGCTGTTCCAACAGAAGGGGGACCCGCGTCACTACTTCTTCATGTGGCGCAAAGCCACCGTGATCTCAGCAAAGCCCGTAGCCAACTCCAAAGGGATGACCAGTCTTTGTATGTCCACTGTGGAAATAACTACACCCCTACCGGCAATAATGGTGGGAGGAGTCAGACTGCATTGAAAGCCTTGCGTCTCCAGCCCGCCGGCGGCATGGCCGGTGATGATATTCCCCATCTCCGCGATGGCGGATTCGGCCAGTTCCTGAAACACCGGGACAGGCTCACCGATCAAGGCGGACGCGATCTGTTTCGCGATCTTCTCCGACATGCTGTAGAGGATTAGGCCTTCTGCGTCGCCTGTTACGCCTATGGCCACATTGACCTCACCTGAAGTGGCCTTTCCCGACTCCAGGCGAAGCTGGCCTCTTGTCACCTCTATGCTAAGCGTTTCAGTCAGGAATCGATGTGCGGATTCCAGAAACGGGTTGATGAATCCGGCTTTTAGCATGGATGTCCCCTCCAATGACCCTTAAAAACCCCGAATGCCCGCTGAGGGCGTAGATGAAAGGAAACACGTTCACCAATCCGTGTTTTCCCGCGTCGACAAGCGCCTCGGCTGAACCTGTGAAAAGCACCCCGTAAGGGACGAGCGCCCCGGCCATATCCCGCAGCACCCGCGCTTTTCCCCCGGCATTGAGGTATATCAGCACGTTTCTGCAAAGGATGAGATGCATATCAGTTGGGTACGGCTCGGACAACAGATTATGTTTCTTGATTGTGACTCTTTTACGAATGTGATCGCGCACGGTGTAGTGCCCGTCCAGCAACGAAAAATGCATCGCCAGCGAGGCCTTTGGGACACCGGCCAGCTCCTCCTCTGTATAGCGCCCCGATTCCGCCTTGTCGAGACTCCTTTTGTCAATGTCTGTGGCAAGTACGGTATAGTCGCAGGAAGCGGATTCATGAAGCGCGATCGCTAAGGAGTAAGCTTCCTGTCCCATTGACGTTCCCGCGCTCCACACCTTTAGGGTATGGCCTCTAGACACCGCGGCCCTGGCGAGCGCTGGGATCACCTTCGCCCGCAAGATTTCCCACTGCTCAGGATTACGGAAAAAACCTGTGACGTTGATTGTTAGCTGCCGCGAAAACAGCCGCAACTCGTCTTCGTCGCCGTCCAACTTTGACGCCAGTTCGCGGAAATCGTTGAATCCTCGTCTTTGTCTGTAAGCGTCGATCCTCCTATGCATCTGTTCGCTCTTGTAATCGGCCAGATCCACGCCCGCTCGCGACAAGACTGTCTCGCGGAGAGCCAGATAGTCCTCTCCGTACTTGCGAATCCCTTCTCCCGGTGAACTCAAAGACACCTGAACGAACCGCCTTCCGTGGTTATCTGCGGCCCGGGCTCCGGCTTCTCGACTTTGTCGAAAAACGCGCAGATCGCGCCTGGGATCCTTTCTAGGGGCAAAACCTCGCTGGCGGCGCCTATTTCGACGCACGCGCGCGGCATACCCCAGACGATGGAAGTGGCCTCGTCCTGGCACACCACTGAAGCCCCGTGTTTTCTCGCTTCGCGAGTCCCCTTTGCGCCGTCGAACCCCATACCCGTCAATATTGCGGCGATTAAGTTGGGGCCAAACAGCGGGGCCGCATCGGCGAGCGTGACATCCACAGACGGCCTTACCCCATGCACAGGCGCACTTTCTTCCAACCTCACCCGAGGTCCGGCCTCAAGGCGGGCGTGATACCCGCCGGGGGCCACAAGGACCTCTCCGCATCGTAAGGTGTCGCCATCTTTGGCTTCTCTAACCGGGACTTTGGAGAGCCCGTCCAATCTCTCAGCCATAGACGCGGTGAAACCCGAAGGCATGTGTTGACAGATCAATACGCCTCCGGACATGGCGGAAGGCAATGCCGGGATGACAGATTCCAAGGCGGAGGGCCCGCCTGTGGACGCGCCGATCACAGCGATGACCTTGGCGTTGGCTTCTCTAGTGATGCCCCCTCGAAACCGACCGGCCCGCACTTGGCCCCGTGCGGGTCTCGACCTGACTTGGACGGCGGAGGCCGCCACGACCTTGCAACATAGTTCGGACCCAACGAGTTCTAGGCCGGCCCTGGAATCGGGCTTAGGGACAAAGTCCACGGCTCCGAACGACAGCGCTTCAAGCGTCGCGCCGGCGCCCACCTTTGTCCTGGATGAAAACATGACGACAGGCAGAGGCGTCTCCTGCATTATACGACGCAGGGCATCGAGCCCGTCCATAACGGGCATCTCGATGTCGAGCACCAAAACGTCGGGGTTCAGGCTCGATACGGCGTCCACGGCCTGTAGACCGTTCTGCGCTTCCCCGATTACCAAGACCCGAGGATGCCGTTCCAGGAGGTTCCGCAAGAAAGCTCTCATGAACGAAGAGTCGTCAGCGATTACGACTCTGACATCTCGCGCCGTATTTGTCTGAGTTAAGGCGCACACTGCTTCTTGACCGCCTCGAGTAGTTTTTCGGGCTCGTACGGCTTCACGATGAAATCTCGCGCCCCGGCCCGGATCGCTTGTAGCACCATGCTTCTTTGGTTCAACGCCGTCACCATGACTATCCGGGCGTTGGGGTCCCTCTCTTTTATTGCCTTCACGGCGTCGATGCCGCTCATGACGGGCATGGTTATGTCCATCAACACAACATCGGGCCGGTTAGCCTCGTATTGTCCGATGGCGTCCCGCCCATTTGAAGCCTCTATCACGGTGTGCCCGTGTTCGGATAGAAGCCTTGCGGCTTTTGTCCTCATGAACACAGCATCATCGACATAAAGCACTTTGGCCAAATCCATCAACTCCCCTGCAATACGGGGAACGGCAGATACTAGGTAATCCTGTTAACGTCCAAGATTACTGCCGGTTCCCCTTCAGCCAGAATCGTTGCCCCCGCTATCCCGCGTATCCTGGATAGGGGCGCTTTGAGTTCCTTAACGACTATTTCTTCCTCTCCCAACAAATCGTCCACGGCTAACGCCAACGGACGATCATGAGTTCTGGTCAGAAGGATATAGCCTGAACCGTTCCTTTCCCACGAGTTTCCCTTCAGGACACCGGCCAACGAAATGACAGGGACGACCCGCCCTCGAAGATTCATGGCAGGCTTGCCGTGAACTGTGCCGACTTTAAGGCCCTTTAGCGAGAACACCTCGTCGACTGAGGAGGTGGAAACGGCGTAGGTGGCTTGGCCGCATCGAATCAGGAGAGCCCGCATGATCGAAAGCGTGAGAGGCAGCCTGAGAGTGAACTGCGTGCCCTCACCCAACTCCGACTTGACCTCGATCTGCCCGTTTACTCTTTCGAGATTCGCCCGGACGACGTCCATGCCCACGCCCCGTCCGGATACCTCTGTGGTAACCGTGGCGGTAGAAAACCCGGGAAGGAATATGAGATCTACGAGTTCGGCCATGGATAATTTCTGGCTCGCGTCATCTGCGATTAGACCTTTTTTCACGGCGGAAAGCCGTACCTTCTCCCCGTTGATCCCTCCGCCGTCATCGGAGATCCGTATCAAGATCTGGTTATCCTCGTGCCATGCGGAACAAGCGACGGTGCCGCATCGCGGTTTGCCCGCCTTCACCCGTTGCTCCGGAGGCTCGATTCCATGGTCGACGGCGTTTCGCAAGAGGTGTATAAGGGGATCGTCTATGGCTTCGAGAACGGTCCTGTCCATCTCCGTCCCTTCGCCTGACATTGTGAAAGCTACTTCTTTGCCGCATCCAAGGGAGAGATCCCTGATCATGCGCGGGAATTTGCCGGCGATGCTTTTCAGCGGGAGCAACCTTGCCCGCATCAGCCCTTCCTGCAGTTGCGAACCTGTGCGCTGCAACCGGGACGCGAGCGAGGTCAGTTCGTTGCCTACCACAGCCGAATCGCCGCTATTTGAAAGTTGGGAAGCTATCTGCGAGAGCCTCGTCCTGTCAATGACGAGTTCGCCCACCATGTTCATCATTAGGTCCAGCAACGATACGTCTACGCGAACTGTCTTGCCCAGGTTGGTCCTTTCCACCCTGATCGGAGAACCGTCTTGAGCGGCTTTGGGCTGAACGGAACTGGCTGTATACGGTCGCATGGAAACATCCGAAACGTCCGGCACGGTAGCCGCCACTTTTTTGGCTTCATTTGCGTCGGCATCGCCCACTATGTAGAGCCTTAACACTTCAGCCGCCAGATCGTTTTCGATGTCATCCATAGACGGGCTTGAGCCCGCGACTTCCGCTACTTCCCCGACAAGCGATAGCGCCTGGAAACAGCGCACAGAAAGAAGTGGAGCGTCAGTTCTAAAAGTAACTGTTAAGACGTGGACGGCTCGTCCTTCAGAGGCGATTTGGTCCAGGTGGGCGAACAGAACGTCAATATCGGAGGATGCGCTTTTTGGCGACGTCGCGCTTTTTTCTTCGCCGGAGTCGTCGGGCGATTCTGACGCTGCGAGGCCGGCCAACAAACTGTTGGGATCGGGGATCACCGTCCCCGAGGATACGGCGGCCCGCCAGTTCCGGAGCCAATCCATAGCCAGGAACAAGGCGTCGATGACGGCTTTTGTCACATCTGTATCTCCGGACCTCACGCCGTCGAGCATGGCTTCCATGGCGTGGGTGACTTCAACCGCCTCGTGCAGGCCCAAAGTAGCGGCCCCGCCTTTAAGCGTATGCATCGCCCGGAAGACTTCCTGGATCAACACAGGATCTGAGGGGGACTTCTCCAGGGCTAGGAGGTTCTGCTCAGTGTTGGCGAGGATCTCATCCACTTCGGTAAAGAGGAGTTCCAGATCCTTCGCGTATTCTTTGTCATCCGCTTCTCTCATATTTCCCTCGCTAATTCAGGATCGCTTTTGTGGTTTCTTTGAGGGTCTTTCTTTCGGCGTCGCTTATGAGCCTGGTCAGGTCCACCAGAACAACCAGACCTTCCTCCATCTTCGCTATTCCCTGTATGTACTCGATGTCCGGGCCAACGATAACTTCCACCGGAACCTCTATAGAACTCTCGGGGACATGCAGGACAGACGATACGGCATCCACCACGACACCTATGCTTTCGGACCCTGATTCGACGAGAATTATGCGCTGATCGGAGCCTTTCTCCGCTTCGGACAGCCCAAAGTGCTTCCTCAAATCAAGCACGGGGATGATGCGCCCTCGAAGGTTGATTATCCCTTCCACATACTCGGGCGCCCGGGGCACGGGGACGATTCGTTGGCTCGGGATGATCTCCCTGATCGAACCTATGTCAACGCCGTATGTTTCCGGTCCGATGGAAAACGCCACGATCTGCTTCTCTGTGCCGCTTCCAACTTCGTGTTCCAAAACAGTGGTGGACAAAAGAAAAACCCCCTCTTTGGCTCTATCGAACTCCAAAGAAGGGGCGTTAACGAGATTTTGCTACTTGAACTGCCCCAAGGGCGGCTTCGTTCCATCAGGAAGGGGAGAGACGTACGTCTCCTCGCCGCGCCTGTCGTTGAACTCGGCGCGGGCCCTTTCCCTCAGCTCAGGATCCTGGTGAAGGCATAGAGCCACGCGCGCCATGACCTTGGAAGCCAACAGCATGCCCCTAATTCCAACCGCATGGCCCGAGCAGGCGGTGATCTGCCACGAGTGGCCGGGCGTTCCGATCGGCCAGCAAGCTGTAGACACCTGAACAGTTGGAACTATCCACGACACATCGCCCACATCTGTGGATCCGGCCATAGATTGCCCCTTGTCCAGAGGGTCGATCACCGTATCGTTCATGATCTGACCGTAAAGCTCCTTCGGAGCGTTCATAGCCCGGAGGCCGGCGTCACGTTGCTTCTTGTCGAGACTCTCGGCTATCTTGGCCGCGAACTCCTTTTCGTCTTCAGAAAAGACAGGGGGGCCGACCTTCTTCATCTGATCCAGCGCAACGTCGCCAAGGGCTTCGTTAGGCAGAACGTCGTAGCACCCTGCGAGAAGCTCGACGTCGAAGCTCGTGCCCGTCATCAAAGCGGCCCCTCTCGCCACATCCATCAGGCGATCGTAGATTTCGACGACTTGGGGGCGATGCGGAGCCCTCACGTAGTACCACACTTCCGCACGAGCGGGGACCACGTTAGGCTGTCCGCCTCCGTCTGTTATCACGTAGTGGATGCGCGCGTCGGGGATCACATGCTCCCTTAGGTAGTTCGCGCCTACATTCATGAGCTCGACCGCGTCAAGGGCGGATCTGCCGTTGTGCGGGTCCCCTGCCGCGTGCGCCGTCTTGCCGTGAAATGTGAACTTGGCCGAATTCATGCCGTTAGAGCTTCCTAGCTGCGCCGTGTTCACGTTGCTAGGATGCCAGCTGACGGCGGCATCAAGATCGTCGTAAACTCCGGCTTTGGCCATGAACACTTTGCCGACCAGCGTCTCTTCCGCCGGGCAGCCGTAGTACCTGACGGTTCCCGACAGACCCGTCTTCTCTAAGTAGCGCTTGAGTGCAACGGCCGAACCTAGCGCCCCCACCACGGCCCCGAAGGTGAGCCCCCTGGGGTAGGCCGGGATGAAAGCCTCC
>CAZMEF010000098.1:0-6862 GCA_964565305.1 uncultured Eubacteriales bacterium
GGGCGTTGCCGACAGTGAATGCGTGCCCTTCCACCGAATCCTGAAGTGTTTTTGAGATCTTGTTCACTGCCACCCAGCCCAGCAGAAAAGTGGCGAGCGACGGCAGCCCGACGATCGCGAGGTATGATCGCCACTGACCAACGGTCAGGGCGCCGCGTTCCAGTACCAAACCTAGCCCTGGAGCATATACTCCGGGGGACAGGATTTGGGTCACGTTGTTCGGGCTAACCAGGCCCCCCGCAACAGCGACAGCCAGGCTTGAAGCAGCTACCATTAGGAAGATCTCCACTCCGCGTGACAGTTTGTGGGCCACTCGCAATGCCTTCATACGGACACCTCCCCAGTCTGTGGACTTGCCGCTGGAGCCTGCGCGGGGCCCAGACGGCGATCTGACTTTGAACCGGCGCCGGAATTCTGTGAATTGCCGGCTGGCTCAACAGTATCATGGTATTTATCGAAAAGCAATAAGCATTATATGATATTCAATATGAGGATCATTTGTCGCGCATGCGTTGAGCTAAGCCGGAAACCTACATGCGCTCAGATTGGATGTGGGGCAGTGAGCACGGGGAGGCGGGGACCAAACCCCCGGTTCCCGAAATCCTGTTTGCCGGGTCGGGCGTCCGATGCTATACTGAATTACTGTCGGGGCGTAGCGCAGCTTGGTAGCGCGCTTGGTTCGGGACCAAGAGGCCGCTGGTTCAAGTCCAGTCGCCCCGACCAAGGACATAGGTTTCCGCCAAGGAAAGATATGTCTTTTTTTGTGCGTAGAAGTGTGCTGTGACAGCTATCGCAGAAACACCGCTAACCGGAGGTATTTGTTATGGAAAGACCGCGTGTCAATCTAGGTAGCCCAAATATGGTGAAAGAGTTGTTAAATGCTCTATGCAATTCGCTTCAGAAGTTCACCAGCCTGGACGGCGTAGTTGGTGTCATTCTAGACGGTGGATTGTCGCGGGGCTACGGCGACCACCTTTCAGAAATTGATGTAGTCATATACTTGCAAGAAACACAATTTCATGAATACAAGGACGGTACATGCCCTTTTGCACTTGGTATCACGATGATTGATGGCTATTTGTATGACATAAAACTGGTCAATTTCGAAGAAGAGAAGATCAGAGACTTCGATTCGATCGCACTATGGGACTTATCTTATGCCTCAATTCTTTATGATCCTGAGGGCAAAATAGCGGACTTCATGAAACAAAAGCTCTCAAGCCCCATTGAAATCTCAGATGCCGGTGGCTTGCTATGGAGCGCGTACTGGAATTACAAACTGGCCGGAGACATCTGGATATACAGAGGAGATACAGTGCAAGGGCACTATACTCTTAACAATGCAATCAGGCCTTTGATAGGTGCTCTGTTTGTGGCGAATGAAGAATACATTCCTCACGATAAATGGCTTGTTCACATGAGCAGAAGCCTGCCATGGAAACCTCACAATTGGGATGTATCGTTAATGGAAGCAATGAATACAGGAGATTATTCCGTCCAAAGTCTGATTGAAAGGCAACGATGTATAGATAGACTCTGGATGGATATTAATCGCAGACTTTGTGAGATGTCCGAGTTTGACAGCGGACTAGATTTCGTGCAAAAGCCAAGATATGAATCATTGATGAAGTTGGTTTCAAAGGATGAATATACAGTTGATGAGTGGGCAGCTGTTCAGAGCTTGGAATCCCTTAACTATGAACCCATCCATTCTATCTTTCAGAGGAGCGGCGACAGAATTGTCTTAGACAAAGATCGGCTGTTGTCGCTAAAGCCAGAGGATATGTATGCATGGATGTACAGAATAGCTGACGAAGTGAGAAAAGAGTTGCGAACATAGTCGGTACATGGTAGCGGAGAATACCTTCGTCCTCAATGTCGCGGACCCGCCGCTCCGGCGGTGGCAGGAGCGTGTAGCCGGCTCGTCATGATCAAAGACGGGGCGCTCTGTATTGAACCGAAGAGCCACAAGAAAGTCATATCATGTGAGAGGGTCAAGAAGGCCTGATGCCATTAGCGCGGGGGTGAAGGTCTCATGGGACCGATCGTTATTCTGAGGCTGAGGCTGAGGAGAGTCTTTCTTGTGGCAATAGCGCTATCTCTTGTGGTGGCTCAGAGCGCCTGCGGCAATCGTGTGGTCATGAAGAAGATACCCGAAGAGTTGATCCCACAAAAACTAAAAGACCAGGTTCAGGCCATAGCAAGCGAGGAAAGGCCGGTATCGGATATCGTGTGGCGTGCACATGAGATCAAGGATGGTCGCCTGCTTGCCGCCTGTACGTTCGCTCAAGAGTGGGAAAAGGGTGTTAAACTGGATATGGTCTGGATCGGGTCGTATGACATCGACGCATCAGGCGACATGGGTGCCGGCGCCGGTTTCGTGGGCGGATTCGAGCGCGACAAAGCATTCTTTGGGATGCCTGGGAGTGGGGAAAGGGCGTCGGACGACGATGAGTTGACATATCGCCTGTGGTGTGTTGGCTTTTGCTTCGACGGTAGGGTTGTCGCCATCGAGGGTGTGTCGACTGAAGGCCGGACTGTGACAACTACCCCGTCAGGGGGCTTCTGGCACTTGCTAGTAGAGAACACAGAGCCGGGCGAAAAGTGGGCCGAGGTGTACGGAGTTGACAAGAACGGCAAGCACCTGGTTCAGTTGGTCATCGAGCGGTAGGCTGCCTGTCTTGTCGCTTGGTGGGTGAGGGGGCGTTTTGGCTGGACCGGACTGCAGGCCTACCGCGAGAGCGAGCTGAATCCCTTTACCTCAGATACTACGATCGGATTTTTCGTCAGGCCCTACTGATTGTCGGGAATCCGGATTGCGCGGCTGAGGTCACACAAGAGGTGTTTCTCCGAGCGTTCGAGCAGTACGAGAGTCTGGAGGATCCGGATAAGTTCCCGGCATGGATCGGGGCGATCGCCGCCAACCTCGCGAGGGACAGCGTGAGGGCAAAGTGGCGGGAGCTTCCTTCTGACGTGGACCTCTTAGTTGAGGTCGATTTGCGGGGCAGCACTTTGGATCCAGAGGAAAGCGTAGGCCGGATGCAGGACTTATGCGATGTTAGAGAGGCTGTTCGAAAGCTGCCTATTGACTCCCGGGCGGTGGTGGTCATGTACTATCTCCAAGAGCAAAGTGTCGGCGCCATCGCTACGGCACTCGGCATTCCGGAGGGAACGGTGAAGTCTCGTCTCTACCACGCTAGGTCACGCCTGCGGCAGTTCGTTCGAGAAGATCGCTAATCTCCGGCCGCCGGGTTTTGTGATGCGGATCAAACGATGGCCAGAAAGGGTGAATGCGAACTGTGGACGGTCGCGCATTTGACTCAACTGATTCTGCGATCCATCACGCTTTGAACTCCGCGACAGCCCAGATACCGGTGACCGGCAGGGCCAGCGGATGGAAGCGAATCGACCGGGCTTTGTACGGCGGAAATTCCAGACAGAAGGCTTGGTGGCCGAGCGTCACTCGCCGGCAAGTCGTGGCAGTCGTGGTTGCGCTCATTTTGGTTCTCGTAGCAGGTCACCCTGTGGCAGCGGCGCTGAGTCACTTGAGGTGGAAGCTCGCGTTCGCATCAAAGGGACGCTATGAGGCTAGATGGCAGACGGACTTCGATCTGCGCGCCTTACAGGACATAGGCTATTCGGTGCTTATCGCGGAGCCGGGCTCGACCGAGTGGGTTCTTGAGGAGGCTACCCTCAGCAATCAAGAGGGTGTGCGCTCGGCATTGGGTCTCCGGTACAGAGGCGCCAACGGGGCTGTGTTGACCGTTCGTGAGGAGCCGGTAGGCGAAGATCATAGCAACCAAGGCCGTATGGATGACAACCCTAACCGGTTCTTGGCGAAGATGGGTGGGCTAAACGTGGCCTTTTTTCTCCCCAGCGGGGGACTAGTAAGCGCTTCGTGGGTCGCCGACGGCGTCGCGATCGAGGTGTGGGGAGACGCAGCTTTGGCAGATCTGGTTAGGTTCATCGAAAACCTTGTTCCCGCAGTTTTTCCCTGATAACTCTGCGAGCCTCGGGGGCGCGGGCTCCCATCGATGTCACCGTTGTTGCCTCAAGAGCATTTGCTTCAGCGTCTTCACGTGGGATAGGATGCCTTGGGCTATGACCGAAATGTGTAAGGCCATGAAGGAATGGACCGGCTGGGCGAGAAGCACTACGAAGACGCCCATCGCTTGCATGACCGGGAATGGATATCTGCGGTTTGATGAAGGCGTCAAGGCCATCTAGTGAGCGTGGCGGAATGGAGGACCAGAATGGGCAGCATAACCCGGCATGAAGTAAACGAGGGATGGGCGCATACAGGGGTTATCGAGGCCGGCGACTTCGTGTTCACAAGCTACTGCGTGGGGAATGTGGGTCAACCGGTCGAGGCACAGATCAACGGCGCGTTTGACAATCTGGCCAAAAGGTTGGCTTCTGTCGGGTTAACGCTTGAGTCTGTCGTGAAAATGGATTGCCTGTTTCGTGACGTTTGGAATGTTCCCATCATGGAGAAGGTCATCAAAGAACGGTTCGATGGCAAGTATCCGACGCGAAAGTCGATCCAGACGGAGTTCGCCCATAAAGGCGGGCAGGACGGAGGATTGTGTTTCCAGCTTGACGCCATTGCTTACAAGGGTCAGGACTAGCGGAAGGTACATCCACATCAAGTTCGGAGGGTACGCCACATGATCCTGCGAATTCCCTACGGCAGGTCCTATCAGAATGCGGAGATCCCCCCGCCATGCCGCGTGAATTTGCTTGTTGCCAAGAAGCCCGATACGGCTTCGGACTCCGATCCGGTGCTTCATGCGCTGACAAACCCCATCGGCAGTCCGCGGCTTTCTGAACTTGCTAAGGATAGGAAACGCATCGTCATCCTCTCGCCGGATCACACTCGTCCCATGCCAAGTGATGTCACGGTCCCGGCGCTGTTGGCCGAACTCCGTCGCGACAACCCGTCCGCGGAAGTCTCACTGATCATCGCCACCGGTCTTCACCGAAAACCAACCGGTGCCGAACTGGAACAGCGATACGGGCGATGGGTCCTTGACTCCGTGAAAGTCATAAGCCATGATCCCGACGAGGCCGCCGAGTTGGAGTATATGGGCATGCTGCCTTCCGGCGCCCCGCTTTACGTCAACAAGAAGGCGCTCGAAGCAGACCTCCTTGTCGCCGAAAGCCTCGTCGAGCCTCACTTTTTCGCGGGCTACTCCGGCGGGCGAAAGATGATACTGCCGGGGGTCGCGGGCCGGACCAGCGTCTATCACATCCATTCGGCTCCGATGATAGGGCACGGTTCAGCCGAGGCCGGGCAATTGTCGGGAAATCCTTTGTCCGAGGACATGGACGTGGCCGCGAGGCGTTCCGGCCTCGCCTTTCACCTGGGCGTTTGCATCGACCTCAGCAAGAACATCACAGCGGCCTTTGCGGGGGACCCTTTTGAATCCCACGGCGCGGCTTGCAGGTACTTGCAAACCTTGTGCGAGCTGTCCGCCCCCGAAGCGCAAATCACCGTGGTGGGGAACGGCGGATATCCGCTCGATCAAAACTTGTACCAAGCGGTGAAGGGGATGTACACCGCCGCCCGCGTGACAAAGCGGGGAGGGGTCATCGTCATGTGTTCGGAGTGCGTCGACGGCGTGGGCGCGGACAATTTCCGCGACATGGTGTCGGGCGCCCGGAGCTCCCAAGAGTTGCTTCACATGATAGACACTACTCCGGTGGCGGGCACAGCCATGGATCAGTGGCAGGCCCAGGTGCTGGCGGAGGTCTTGTGCAAGTGCAAAGTCATACTGGTTTCGGAGAATATCCCAGAGGAGCTCGCGCGCTCCATGCACCTGGATTTCGCGCCGACGCTTGATGCCGCCCTTGGTGCCGCGCGAAGCTCGGTCGGCGAAGTTGACTTCATCAACGCGATACCGGACGGTGTCGGCGTTGTGGTCAATCGGGCTTAGAAAGGGTCCGGGACAGATACGCTCGTGTGTGCAAGGGTTTTGAAAAACCCTCCCAGCGAAGAGCACGCATCAGGCGTAATTTCAGCCCCTACGCAGGACTAATCTTCATCCTTCCAGTTTCAGGCTAACTCTTCCCCCCAGGGAGCTTCCCGCCAGACTGATCAATTTCGACGCCGCAACGTCTGCAGGATTCACGCCCGATTTGAAGAAAAGATCAGGGACGGTGGCGAAATACTGACCGTCCCAGATCAAGCACTCTAAAGAAGGAGGAGTTGCCACAGTGGAAAAGTATGATGTTGTGGTGGTGGGAGCAAGCGCGGCGGGTTTGACGGCCGCTTTGACTGCAAGGAAGCATTACCCCAAAGCGAGCATGGCGCTCATCAGGAGAGAGAAACTGGTTCCCATCCCGTGCGGAATTCCCTACACTTTCGGAGTTATCGGATCGCCGATGAAGAACCTCATACCTGTTGACGACATGTTGGCCAAGAACCAAGTGGAATCCATAATAGATGAGGTTGTAGGTATCGACAGGAATGAGCAGATGATTACCACTAAGGGCGGGCGGTCCGTCCGGTACGAAAGGCTTGTTCTCGCCACCGGATCAGCTCCAGTTGTACCTCCCATCCCAGGCACAGATAAACGCAACATATTCGCCATTGACAAGGATATTTCATATCTGGAAGCTCTCATCGACCGACTGGAAAAGGCGAAGGATCTGTGCATCGTAGGTTGCGGATTCATCGGGGTGGAAATAGCCGAGGAGTGCCGCAGAAGATGCCCGGATCTCAACATCACCATTGTTGAGATGCTTAGCCACTGCTTGCAGCTTGTCTACGACAGCGAATTCTCGGTCAAGGCCGAGGAAGCCCTCAAGGCTCAAGGAGTGAATCTTCTGCTAGATGAGAGGGTCGCTGCCCTGAGCGGCG
>CAZMEF010000099.1:0-6838 GCA_964565305.1 uncultured Eubacteriales bacterium
TTACCTCTCTTTCACCTCCCGGACCGCGCGGTCCAGTTCACGAACGGCCAGCGCAAGGTCGCCATTGGCCCAATTCGAGACAACGCGCTCGGCTGCCGACAGAAGTTCAGCCATTCCGCCGTCATGCACCTGGAGATTAGCATTGTCCCGGTCCAGCCACATATACCCCACCATCCGCGAGAGGGTGTAGAATCGAGCGTCGCAATCCTGGCATGAACCTTCCTGGATGGTGTTCGTTCCTTCCACAGTGATTTCGTCCCACTCAACGGCCTCACTGTGGCAACGCGGACACCGATCACTGTTTGCCACGAACTCTCTTGCTGTCATCGGCTTGTTCATCGTCTTTCCCTTTCAATCAATGCGGTTCATTGTCGCAGATAGTATATTCCAATCCTATACCTAAGTCAAGGGCAAAAACCCCAAAACCATAGATTTTTATGGCTCGTTCACATAAAAGAACGAGTTAACCTGAACTGCTCACGCAGACCACGCAGAATTTCCGAATAGTCGGCCTTCCCATAGAATGGCGGCACTGGCCTGGAAACTACCGGGCCGATCTTCGTCCATCGATCCGGTTGACGGACTTCCATGATTGCCTGCACCGCCAGGAGGAACCTCCGATTGCTCACATGCGGAGATTCCGGCCCGACATGGTGACAGTCGAAACAAAGCCCCACGCCGAAATCGGGATCGAACCGAATGGAGGGGTCTTTCGATTGACCGCGAAAGACGATGTGGTGCGCCTCCAGAGGGAGAACCCGGTGGCACAGGTAGCACCGGCCCCGAGATTGCTCCATCACCAGAACCCTCCATGCCGTATCGCACGCCTCGGCAGTTGCGTTCCTTCGCCGCTTCATGCCACCGCCTTGACCACATCGGCCATCGTCACCGCACCAATCCCATCGAGGACCATCCGTCGCATTGTGGCGTTCACCGCTCTTGACGGGCCATCCCCGACGCCCGGAAACAGCGGCCCTTCGACCGCCGCGATCACGTCAACAAGGCGGATCTGTTCGAGCGGCTTGGCCAGAACATGCCCCCCGCTTCGACCAGCCTTGGACTCAACGAGCCCAGCCCTTGCCAACAGAGCCAGCACCGTCCCCGCGTGCAGCCGTTGACCGACCGCCCGATACACTTCGCCCGTAGTCACCACCTTGGCCTGACGACCGATGAATGCCAGGGCGTCAATCGCCACTTCTGTCTGCTTCGCCAACCTCATGATCCAACCCTCGATACAACCTCGGTTTCGCTGTTTTCGGCAGGTACAAAGGATGCTTGGGGTGCCCTGCCTTTGTCGTCCCCAAACAGAACACGGCCACGCCGATCTCTTGCAGCATCTTCACCACCTGCGCACCGCGATCGTTCAATGCCCCGTGGACACCCCACGCCGCGACGACCAAGCTCGCATCGAAGGCTACCCGTCGAATCGCCACGTCGTTCTCCGGCCCCACCGGATCATCGACCGCCAGCAACGCCTTCGGGTCCGTGGAGCGGTACGCGAAGATGTTCGTCATCACGTAGGAGCCAAGCCCCAAATCCTGAGCGAATCGGATACACCTTCTTACCGTTGGATCGTCCGTGGTCTCCGTGGCCGTTGAACAGTTCAACCTATGAAGTTCACATGCCGTCGCCCGCTTGACCATCTTCGCCATAGCTTAGAACGATACTTGCGACATGGTGAAAACTCAGCCCCAGCGTCAATCACGGGAGGTCTCGCTTCGCATCCCTGTTTCGCTGTGCCCTTATCCTCTCGCACGTTCTGCATCTCCTGTTCCCGTTCTTCCTGATAGCAAGATTGTCGCCACTGTAAGGATGCCCCGAAGGGCAGTGTGTCTTGGCTGAGTTGACGTTGACAAATTCCCTGCGATTCCGTGCCTGCTGCTTCGGTGTGGCCCATCGGCAATTCTCCGGGCAGTAGCCAACATTTCCGTCAATCCGGTCAAGGGTGGTGCCCTCAGGGCGAGGCCCCATGTCCGCAAGAAAGCACTCAAACTGGTGCCATCTGTCACAAACAACAATGCCCCTCGCTCCGTACATAGGATATTGGGCATTCTTGGGGTTGTGGCAACGATTCCTCATCGCCACCCATGACATATACGTTGGTGTAAATTTCCCGTCCTGCGTGTGGCCATGCCGGTAAGACGGGCTCCGCTTCCCCGTGAGTTTGCCCTTGCGAGATAACCCGAGAGCGGTGGTCGTTTCGGCGCGAAGACAGCCACAACTCCTGGAGACCCCTCGTCGCAAAGACGTGCCCCGTATCTCTTTTCTCTTTCCGCAGTCACATTCACAGAGCCATGTGACACAACCAGATGATGTCTTCTCTGCTTTCGACAGTACCATCAGGCGACCAAATCGTTTGCCTACCATCACACACAACCTCCACTCTGGGGCTTTGATCGCACGCCATCACCCCACTGCCGCGTCAACGTGTACCGCCACGTCCGGCACGGGGAGAACTGCGCATCCGAAATCGTGAAGCAATCCGTTCTGCTCATTCGCTCATCTCCTTGATCGCCGCCTGCACCACATCCGTCAGGCCCCACTCGCACGGCACTTTCAAGTACGGTGCCCTGGTGGGCATGTTGACGTCGGCGCGGATTCGACGGTTGCCTGGGTGGATATGGTGACGCCACATCGCCTTGCGGTTGACGTACCGCACCAGAGCATAGTGAGCGTGTCCGTATCGAACCAGAGACAGCCCGTTCCTTCTTGCCAACTCGCGGGCCTCGGGGTAGTCCGCCACGGCGCGGGCGCGATTAACCTCCCCGCGTTCCTGGCGGTCCTGATGCAAAGCCCTGAACATTTCCACTGTGTCACTCATAGCCATCCTCAGTAGTTGATGCTCACGTTGTTGACCACGCCGGCCGCGATCTTCTCGACCAGATACGCCGCCTGCCCTTCCGTGAAGTCCAGGGCCACGAACGATTCGCGAGCCTCACGATGAATCCGCTCCCGGTGCCGGGCATTCGCGGCCAATCGCTCCAACCGCTTGCGTTCGGCTTCCTCGGCTGCCAGCCGTTCGCGTTCCTTCCGTTCGGCAGCTTCTTCCGCTTCCCGCTTGGCACGCTCGGCAGCTTCGCGGGCGATTCTTTCTTCCCGCTCCAGCCGTTCGGCTTCGGCCTTGGCCTTCTGTTCGGCCTCAGCCTTGGCGATCTCCGCTTCCCTCTCCTGGACGACCCGCTCCCGCTCCCTCAGACTCTCTTCGGCGTACGCCTCTTCCTCCGCTTCGATGATCTGAGCGGCAAGGCGAGCAGCCTCGGCGAGACGTTCCTGCTCGGCTTCCCACTCAGTCAATGGTTGTCGGGTTTCGTCCCGCAACGCATCCATCGAATCCCGCCAGACCTTGCGGCCGGCGTCGATCCTGGCCGGCATCGCTTTCAGTTCCGCCACCCGGTCCTTGCCGAGATTGTCCACCAGCACCTTCGCCGATGAAACCTTCCGGGCCAGAGAAGCGATGGCCTTGCGCCCTGCGTCGGTAGAGACATCCGGGACATGCTTCTTGACCGCATCTTCGATCCGAGCAATCAAACCGGCCACCAACAATGCCCCCGCATCATCCTTGGCCGTGAACAGTTCCGTCGGGTCGATCTCGTCAATCTTGATGAGGTCGGTCGGTTCAATCGTTTCCGTCGTGTCTGCCTCTTGTACTACTCGCATGATTTGCTCCTTTCTCTACGGCCCCGCCGGCCCCATGCGGTAGCCGTCTGCGTGAACCAGAATCCGGCCCGTCAACGGTTGCGGGCCCCCTATGATTTGCAGTTCGGTACAGGTGAAGAACTCGACCGCCGCCGCCGCAAGGCCGTAGGCCCTGTGGTCAATCCATGCGTCGATCGGTGCCCGCCAGTCGTCCGGGTCCGCCAGGAGATCGAACGCATTGCGCATGTTCGCTATCGTGTGACCTCTGTACTCCTGGTTCGCCTCAGCCTCCAGTGCCCGAGCCTCCTCTTTCGCGAACGCCGCCATGACCATTTCGACGCCCCGGCCCAGATCGCCAGCGATTCGCCTGGATGCTTCAATGTGCTGGTTCATCGTCTTTCCCTTTCAAAGTGATTATGAAGTTGATTGTTATATATAGTATATCGGCCTTCTATAGGATTGTCAAAAGGAAAATTGAAAGAATTATGGAATTTTATGGAGTTTTCGCCAAAAAAGACGCCAGAGCCGGGGCTTGCCGCACCTTGCGCCAATATCCGAGCGTCGATCCGTTCTTTGGGCCGCTGACCGGGTGCCCATTCCAATGCCTCGCCCATTGCTCCGGCCCGCCGTCGGGGTGATAGTGCAGGCAGGAAATCACGAACATCTCCATCGAACGACGGACATCCCGCCGATCCTCGTACGTGTAGCCGCCCGGCCAGCCGCCAAGCCGACAGATGCGATTCACATCGTCCACCCGGCACTCCCAGATTTGCAGAGGCCCAACCGCTTTGCCCCCATCGCCCGCCGGTGGATCGATCCGGCCCCCGCTCTCGACCATCCACACCGCTACCCACGTTCGCCCCAGGGCCTCGGCCACGTCCCCTCGGGCCAGACTGCCCAGGGCCATCACCAGATACACCGCCACCGCCAATACCATCTCTCGTTTTGTCATGTCGATGTCCTCCTGATAAGGGGTTCTATGTGCTTCTATCCAGAAGTATCATCGACATATTCCCCAATGGCATTCAGGAGAAAATGACTCGGCTTGCAAAAAAAGTGCCCCGCGTTGACGAGACGCGGGGCAAGGGAAAGACGATGATTCACCCATGCTGCCCTGTGCGGGCAGGCTTGAAATGAAACACCGAATATCAGATGTCGGAGAGCTTCATCTTTCGCAGCGCCTTTCCGACTTGTGCTCCTATCCTGCGACGAATCCGGGCTTCCTCCGGCAAATCGTCGGTCATGGGTGGACAGATGCCATCCCCGAGAATCGCCACCAGTGTGCCCACACTCGGACGCCGTCGCTTCTCGATCCAGTATCCGCCCGATGCGCCGCACCGACTTGTCACCACACCCTCTCGCAACAGCGGAATCATCACCTGCTGCACACTGGCCCGGCTGATCCCCACCGCCTCGCCGATCTCGGCCAGGGTCATCGCAGATTCCTGCCCGGCCAGGAAGTTGCATATCCGAATAGCATAGATGGCTGTCTTGCGAACCTGCACGTTGCGAATCCCCAACAAACCCCAAAAGCCCGACCGATGCCGTGGCGACTACTGCAAAGTATACCAGATTCGTATTTCTTGTCAACATCATTTTCAGAAAATCCCATCTGATTCCAACGCCCGCCGAACCGCCAAGCACCTCAAGCGAACCGTCTCCCCCGACACCCCCTCTTGGCAGGCAACCTCTCTCCGGCCACGGCCCTCCCATCGAGCCAGAACCATCCGGCGACACGCACTGGACCGGGCCAATCAGCAGACACGTCCCGCCCGTTCGTTGCGATACCGCCTCGTGAGCCACCGCGTGCATACATTCCGACGCTTGAGCATCGCAAACACCCGACTTTTTCTTCTCGCAAATGCACTTCATGCCAATCGCTCCTTGATCGTCTTCACTTCCGCTTCTCCCAATGCTTGCAGGTCCCCTTTGCAAAAGTCTCTGCCCCATAGCCAAAGCCCAGTTCTCGATTGCACGAGCCACGTCCACGGCCCAAATCCTTGTACCACCGGCATCGCACGCAGACCTTGCCGGGGAACCAATCCCGCCAGACGCTTGCCGCCAGCGAACCGAGCAACAGTACCGCTCGGCCCGGCCAGGTGTACCACGGATACGTGTGCCTGCTCATGGTGTCACCTCGTTAGACGCAAGAAGGTCCCTGCAGAGCCGGGCTATGGCCGTTGTCCTTGCGTTGCCACCGTTTGCCCACTCTGGATTCATCCCGCTTGCGGCGGGCGTCGATCACGGTCTTGTTCACCGCGTACCATGTCTCTTTGCTCTGCTCCGGCGTCGCGGCGAACGGGTTTTCCGTGCCTCGCAATTGGCGGTATTCTTCGTTGGTCACTTTGGCCCTCCTGATATTGCACTCCGTATAAACTCCGCCGCTACTTGCGGGCAGATTGCGTTTCCGTACCCCCGGAGCCGCCCGACGCGATTGCGTCTTGCGTCTTTGACCAGGCCTCGTAGCCCGGCGAGTTCCGGCACCAGCTTGCGGGGAATCCCTGCCGACAATGGTTCTCGTGGGATAATCACGCAGGCACTCACACCAAAGCGTAGCCGGATGGCGTTCTTTTCTTCGTCAGACATGGATCGCCATATTTCTTCAACCGTTGCAAGTGCATCCCGCACAGCCCCTTTCTCTGTGATGGCCTCTCGCAAAGCTGACAAGGCTTTCGCCTCCGGCCCATATCCGTGTAGTACGGCGAGTGCCAGCGACGATGACAGGGCACGCACAACGTAATCAAATTGCTGTCGTTGTTGTTCTTCCCATTCCCGTCCTTGTGGTGGACGTGCAATCGTCGGCCCGTTGCTCCGCACACCTCGCAGGCATCCTTCACCTGCTTGCGAGACTGCCGGTGGGAGTTCCTGTCGTTCTGCACCTTGATTGTGCCTTCCATCGCAGCTTTCATGCACTGGCGGTCGCAGTAGACTCGTTTCCTGAACGCCGCCATGTCCTCCAATACCCCGCTGAATCTCTTGCGGCTCATCGCCGCTCCGCAATGCTTGCACGTTTTCACTGGGTCTGGCTTCCTCGGCATTGGCATCTATCTGCCCTCCATCTGAATTGCGTTCTGCACCTGTATCCAGTCCACAAAGCCCGGACTGCAAACGTCCCATGCTGGCGGAAATCCCATCAGCCATCCTGAAAATGCCGGGTTGAGCACTGATCCGGCGCACCTTGCCGTCGGCGCATTCGACAAGG
>CAZMEF010000100.1:0-6794 GCA_964565305.1 uncultured Eubacteriales bacterium
CCGCGGATACGGTCATAAGCCCGAGCGTCTGCATGGCGTAAGAGAAACCGAGCGCAAGACCGGCCAGAACCCCGCCTACGTAGAACCTTCGAGGGATTTCAGAACCGCATCTAGGCAGACCTGACTTGACCAAACGCCACAGGACCAGCGTTAGCCCGGCGATAAGAAATCTCACTGAGATAAACGTCAAAGGCCCCATCGTTCCTATGGCGTTCTTCACGACGACGAACGTGGAACCCCAGATAAAGGTGACCGCTAAGAGCAGAAGATCGGCCGTAATCTGAGACATGTAAGACCATCCAGCGCGTATTTGAGACGATGACGCCCCATTAAGATACGATTTGCGATGGGCGGTGAAAAGTCCTGCTTCAAAGCCTACTAGCTTCGCTCCTCGCTACTTTTTGAGCATGTGCAGTTCGTCGATTATCTCGACGATGTCATTGACCTCCATAAACCCCTCGGCAGCCGTGTCCGCGTTGCCGCTTGCGTCGAAAAACATCATTGTGGGGACGAGCCGGACGTAGTACTTCATGGCCGTCTGCGCGTTTTTCTCTTTTTCTACATTCATCTTCACGACAAACAACTCGTCACCGTATCTAGAAGCGACGCGGGCGAGTTCCGGCTCCAGCTTGGCGCACCAAGGGCAGCTGGTGGTGTAAAACTCGACGATGCCGGGTTTCCCGCCCGCGAGAAGGATGGCAAGCTCATCAGGGTCCACGTCCGGGACTGTGCCGTGCTCGGCCGCGCCGCGGTCTTTGAGATACGCCGTCGTCAATACTGCCACAGCCACTACAGCGCCAATTATGAGAATCGCCGCCGCTATGCGGGCCTTAGTTGTGTTCAACTTCAAGGAGTGCCCCTCCCTTCATTTTGCTAGAGATAGCGGGAGACAACATAGGAGGCGATCATGTAAAGCCCCGTCGCCAAGATGATAGCCCCTCCGGCTTGCCGTATTCGCGCCAGAAAGACGCCGGCTTTTCTGCCTGCAAGAAAATCCCTAAACCTGGATGTGGCGAGACCCGCCGCTATTACCAAAAGTGACTGGCCAAGCGAGTACGCGAGAAGCAAGAGGGCGCCCTTCCCCGCAGAACCGGTGGCAGCGACCACAGCAAGTATGGCTATAAGGGCCGGGGTAGCGCATGGCGAGGCAGAGACTCCGTAAAGAAAACCCATCGATATGCCGGCGACCCACGACCGCTCCCCAGATGGTTCATCGTTTTGCGCGGGCATCATCGTCCCGGTAGGACACGTCTTGCTTCCGCCCAGCACGCCCAAATAAGAGAGGCCTAGCGCCACGAAGCCCGCTCCCGCCAGAGGTCGCAGCCAAGGCGCGCTCATGGTGAGAGACCTGCCGAAAATGCCGGCAGCCAGGCCCGCTCCGGTGAAAGTTAGGGTCATGCCCGAGGTGAACAGCGCCAGATCGCGCACGCGCTTTTTTCGGGAGGCCTGCGCCATGTGCCCGATGACAAGGGGCAGCGCCCCTACGGCGCACGGACTGGCGGATGTCAAAATCCCCGCCAGCAAAGCGAAAACGGGGCCCAATACGGGATTTGATATTTGACTTTCAATGCTTCCCATTCCCGCGCCCTCCTCGCCTGCCATCTCCCTAATTGTAACATCGGGACAGGCTTTTCCCGGTCGGGATGGGCGGCCGAAAGGTCACTATGCAGGGTTGGACA
The DNA here is from genome assembly GCA_964565305.1 of uncultured Eubacteriales bacterium. Taxonomy (GTDB): domain Bacteria; phylum Bacillota; class Sulfobacillia; order Fermentithermobacillales; family Fermentithermobacillaceae; genus DULO01. The sequence continues at coordinate 1,680 of CAZMEF010000100.1, forward strand.
CGATTTTGCCTTCATTGAGGATCCCGAGGGGATCAAACGAAGCTTTGATTCGCGCCATCGCTTCCAGCTCCGCCTTGGACGCGGAGAGTCCGAGATACCGCCTTTTCGCGGACCCAATGCCGTGCTCGCCGGAAACTAAGCCTCCGAGTTCGAAGCCTTTTTCGTAGAGGGCGTCCATGGCCTTGACCACTTTTTCTTCCCATTCCGCTTTCGGCATACCGTCACGAAGGACGTAAATGTGAAGATTTCCGTCGCCCGCGTGTCCGAAGCTTTCGATCCTCACTCCGACGTCCGACGAGACAGCTTTGGAAAACGCCACGAGCTGAGCGACTTTGTTCCTGGGTACCACGACGTCACACTCGTCAACCTCGTTTCCGCTTTTCAAAGCCGCCAGGAAAGCGGCTCTCGCGTCCCATATGGCAGACTGGCGCTCCCTCGTGTCGGCGATCAGGACGTCTTGTGCGCCCGCAGAAAGACAGGCTTCCGCTATCGGCTCCATCTCCGCCTGTACCTGGGCAGAAGTGGCTCCGTCTATCCTCAACAGGAGATAGGCCGGCGCGGTGTGATGCGGGAAACTTCGGCCAAGATACTGCTCCGCTGCCCGTATGACGCCGGTTTCCGCGAACTCGATTGATTGTGGGATGATCCCGGTAGCGAACACGGCGGGCACAGCCCCTGTGGCGTCATCCAACGAATCGAAAGGCACCAACAGGCTCAAAGTATGCTTGGGCAAGGGCAAAAGGCGCAGCGTAGCCTCTGTGATTACGCCAAGCGTACCCTCGCTTCCGGTGAAGAGATTCAGGAGACTGTAGCCCGCGCTGTTCTTGGCGTGCTTTCCGCCCAACTTCAGGATCTCGCCGGAAGCGAGAACGACCTCAATCCCCCTCACGTTGTCCCTCGTCACGCCGTACTTGATGGCCCTCATCCCGCCCGCGTTAGTAGAGATGTTGCCTCCGATGGTCGCGGTTTTCTCGCCTGGATCAGGCGAGTAGAAAAGCCCGAGAGACTCGACGGTCTGGTGGATCGTCGTGAGCAGGACTCCAGGCTGGACAGTCGCGGTGTAGTTTTCCTCATCGATCTCCAATATCCGGTTCATGCGAGAAAGACAAAGGACGATGCCGCCGCGCTCCGGAACGGCCCCACCGCACAACCCCGTCCCGGCTCCCCTCGGGGTCACCGGAAGACGTCTGGAAGAAGCATGTTCCAAGATTCGGGAAACCTCAGACGTCGAGGCGGGGAAGATAACCGCTCCCGGCGCGGCAGGGGCGCGCAGCATCTCGTCATGCGATGAATCCTCAAGCACCGGACCTTCAGTCACAACCCATTGTTCGCCCACGATGTTCCGAAAGGCGCACAGATCGGAGTCGAAACACCTGTCAGCCCTGTCATCCTTGTCACCCTCACGCATGCCGGTCACCCCCGACAGATGATTTCAGAAGCCCGTTCAATTCAGGCACAATTTCGTAGACATCGCCTACGATGGCGTAATTCGCGGATTCGAATATGGGCGCTGCCGGATCGCTGTTTATGGCCACCACGACCTCGCTTCCCGACATCCCCGCGATATGCTGAATAGCCCCGCTTATGCCGCACGCGATGTACAAGGCGGGACGGACCGTCCTCCCGCTCTGGCCCACTTGCCTCGACGACGGCATCCACCCACGCTCGACGAGCGGCCTTGAGACCCCGAGCATGCCTCCCAACAGTCCGGCCAGTTCTTCGAACATCGCCAGGTCGGAGGCAGATTTGACTCCCCTTCCGCACGCGACGATGATCTGCGCGTCCGATATGGTAGCCGCCGGCGGAAAACGCTCTTGTCGCAAGACCCTGAGGCGCCCGATCCGCTCTGATGCGTTCTGGAGAATCCCGACCGCTTCCAAGCCGCGATCGATGGCCTGACCACTCGGACCCGGCGTGCGCAAACCGGGCCTCATGACCTTGTGTCTCACGGTCGCCATCTGGGGCCGGGTCTCCCTTGTGACTATGCTCGCCATGATGTCGCCGCCAAAAGCCGGCCTGATCTGCAACAACTCGCTTCCGGGGCGCATCTCCAGAGCGGTGCAGTCGGCGGTCAGACCCGTTCCCAGTCGGACCTGAACTCGCGGCGCAAGGCTCCTCCCTAACGGCGTGGCTCCCAGGAGCAGTACAGAAGGATCCTCGGTCCGCACGGCCTGCTCCAGGACAGCGGCGAACGCGACGGGGTTGAAGCGTCGGAGGCCGGGAGCGTCGTACACCAGGACCTCGTCCACTGAATAGTGCAGTAGTTCTCGCACACCCTCCGCCAAATCGTACCCTATAGCGACGAGGACGACCTTTTCGCCCGATTCGTCAGCGAGTTCACGCGCTTTGCCCGCCAACTCGTACACGACGGGGTGGAAGCCGTTCTCATCTCGTTCCGCAAACACCATGATCCCTTTGCTCACGCCCTATCGGCCTCCTTGAGAAAGGCATGGAGCCGCCTGGCCAAGTCCGGCGCGCTGCCGGTCCACGTCTCCTTGGTCTTCTTCGCTGCCGGAGGGAACATGCGCTGCACTCTCGTGGGGGAACCGCTAAGGCCGAAGTATCGACGAGATCCGACCCGATGGTCGTCTGTCGCCGCGCCGCCTGCTTCCAAGGGGGGCCCATCTTCAAGGTCAGACGCCTTTAGAACGTCGATCTGCCGGCCCCCCGACTCCCTTCGCTTTCGAAAGGACGGAAGACGGGGCTGATTCAAACTCTGGGTCACCGTGATGAGAGAGGGCAAATTCATTTCGACAGTCTGAACCGATTCACCCATATCGGCTTCTACAGTGATAAGACCCTTGGCGGTTTCTACACCCAGTATTTTAGTGACATAAGAAACATGCGGTATATCCAGGAACTCCGCCACGCCGGGCCCAACCTGTGCCGTGTCGCCGTCAGTACTCTGCATACCGGCAACGATCAGATCAAACCCTATCATCTTCGCGGCGCTGCTGAGAGTGTAGGCGGTGGCAAGCGTGTCCGCTCCTGCGAAAACGCGGTCGGTGAGCAGATACCCCTTGTCGGCGCCCATCCAAAACGCCTCGCGAATCAGCGATTCCGCCTGAGGGGGGCCCATACTGAGTACACGAACATCGCCGCCTGCGTTCTCTTTGATCGAGAGGGCAGCTTCTAGGGCGTGTAGATCGTAAGGGTTGGTTTGGGTCTCGACGCCTTCTCTTCTGAGAGTGCCTTTTTCAGGATCTATGCTAACCGACGAAGTTCTGGGGACCTGTTTCATGAGAACCAATAGTCTCACAGCGGAAGCTCCATTCACTAGTTCTATTTTCGCGTCCCCATCAGGATAACGCAGGCCGTGAACGCAAAGCAACGACCGATCTGTGATAGGATCGACGTGGTGTTCAGTTGTTTGCGGACGGAGAGGGTGATCGCGGTGGCGAAAGGCCGGGGCAAGACGATGCCGGGAATAATGGTCCCATCGACGCTGTCACGAGACGACTTCGCCCGGGCTTACGAACTGCTCGACCTCCCCGCGCTCGATTTCGATTGCGGCCAACTGTGCGACAGGCTCTGCTGCCAGGAATATGAACCCGGCGTTGGAATGTACCTTCTTCCGGGCGAGGACTGCATGTTTGCGGGAGACGAAGACTGGCTTGATTGGCGCCTCCAACCGGCTACCGCAGAAGAATTTCCACGCGAGTGGAAGGGCATGGTCCATTTCGTCATCTGCCAGGGCACGTGCCCGAGAGAAAAGCGTCCGATTCAGTGCCGTACCTTCCCGCTCATACCGTATCTAGATCGGGACGGTAACCTCAGCGTGCGCCTTGATTCTTTGGCCGGCCCGCTCGTTTGCCCGCTGGTGAGGGAACCCCTAATCCACCCTGTGCGCCCGGAGTTCTCGCAAGCGGTATTGTCGGCTTGGAGAATCTTGCTCAAGGACCCTTTGATTCGGGCTGATATCCAAATGCAATCCAGAAAGTACGACCGCGATGCCAAAGCCCCTTGGCTGAAGCTTCTTGTCAAGCGATAGCACCCTAGCCGGTAGTACTTTTGCCGGTGGCGCTTTGGCCGAAGGGATTTCTGACCTCCACTCCGTCGTATGAAACCCCGTCCGAAAGGTCTTCAGACCATATTACTCTGCACCCCAGGCGCTTGGCGCTCTGTACGATCATGGCGTCCCAAAAAGATACGGGGTAACGCTCGCCGAGGTCCAGGGCAGCCAACACATCGGAAGCGGCCGGAGAGTGCACGGCTAGAAGAGATAGACTTTTGACAACTTCTTTAACACGGGACCTTTCGAGAGGAGGACGCGTCTTGCCGAGCGCGACGACGGCAAACTCCTGAAGAACCTGCACGCTTAAGGCGCCTCTTCTTTCCTCCCAAAGCCGCTCCAGCAACTTTGACGCCATCTCGCGCTTAGAGCCGGCGGACGCGTCTTGCGCGTATACCAGCACGTTGGTATCGATGAATTCTGGTGCCGATGACTCAGCCGCGCTCATGTAGGACCCCTCTTTTCCAAGCGATCCGTCCCTTTGTTCCCATGTCTACGGGGGACTCAAGCAGCGCCAAAAACGAGCTTTGAGCCGATTCGTACTCGTCGTTTGCCTTGACGTACTCCTCTAGCAACGACCTCATAATGGCCGACACCGATGTCTCTCGCGTTGCCGCGATGATCTTGGCGCGTTTCAGCGTCACTTTGGGCAACGAAAGAGTAATATTTTGAGAATCTAACATAGGAAACTGCCTCCTAATCTCGCCGGCTCGCCGGCCGGTGGCCCGGTTACATCCACACATTCTAGTATACCACGAACTTACGTGAACACCCACGACGCATTTTCCGATTGACACCCGCCGGCGAGAAAGGTAGAACTGAGATCGGATTAGCGTGTCTTCGGGGCGAGGCGAAATTCCTCACCGGCGGCAAAGCCCGCGAACCGGATAAACCGGTTGACCTGGTGAAATTCCAGGGCCGACAGTTACAGTCTGGATGGGAGAAGGCGCAAGTGACTTTGCTATGAATTTGCCGACCCCGAGGATCCTTTTTTCGGGGTTTTCGTATTTTGGAGGAGGGGTTAAGTTGGTAGATGCCAAAGAGTCCCGGGCGACCCGGACGCTTGTCAAAGTCGCCGTCTTGGGCGTCATCTCGTTCATCCT
>CAZMEF010000101.1:0-2424 GCA_964565305.1 uncultured Eubacteriales bacterium
TGGACCTGCACGCTCTCACTGTCCCGCGAGCCGCCGACGAACTGCGCCCCTGCATCGTAGACACCGCGGCTTATATGGTGGCTGCCGGACTGGATCCAGACAAAGTGACGCTGTTTGTGCAATCCGCCGTTCCCGCTCACTGCCAGCTCGGTTGGATCATGGAATGTACCGCCACTTTCGGGGAGTTGTCGCGCATGACTCAATTCAAGGAGAAATCCGAGGGTAGGGAATCGGTCACAGGCGGGCTGTTCACGTACCCGGCGCTCATGGCGGCCGACATTTTGCTGTACGACACGGATGAAGTGCCGGTAGGGGAGGACCAGAAGCAGCACGTCGAGCTTACGAGAGACCTCGCGGAGCGCTTCAACGCGCGCTACGGACCGACGTTCAAGGTCCCGGAGCCTGTCATAGCCAAGACCGGCGCGAGGATAAAGTCGCTCACGGACCCGCAAAAACAGATGTCGAAATCTAGCCCCGATCCCAACGGTTGCGTGTATCTCGCCGACACTCCGGACACGATTGCCAGGAAAGTCACGAAGGCGGTCACCGATTCGGGGAGGGAGATCCTTTACGATCCTGTGGAGAAGCCCGCTCTTGCGAATTTGTTGACCATTTACTCTCTGTCCACGGATACACCGGTAGAAGATATCCAGGAGTCTTACCGTGGCAAAGGGTACGCTGAATTCAAGAAAGGCCTCGCGAGCGCGATAATAGAAAGTCTGCGACCCATTCAGACGTCGTACGCCGAGATGATGAAATCCGGCCTCCTGCCGGAAATACTGATGAAAGGCGCCGAGCGTGCCCAGCATATCTCTTCTCCGGTTTTGCGACGGGTGAAGGAGCGTCTCGGATTGCCCGTCTCCTTCGATTAATCCAGGAAGGAGAAAATAGCTCGGGCCTTGAATGATTAGTTCCTGATAAGTGGCACGCACAACAATCTCCAGACTCGCCACCACGATGCCAACACGATCGAGGGGGCAACGACTGTGAGCCTTGAAACGAAGCCACGCACCGGCGGTATTTCTGCAACCCTTGGAGCGCCGTTTAGGCTGGGACGTGACTTCTTTCTCTTCTGGAGCGCCCAAGTCCTGTCGTCTATCGCCGACGGCATCGGTAGTATGGCGCTCTCTATTTTGTTGCTGCAGCGGACGGGTTCGGCCGTAACAGCATCGCTTGCCCTCGTCATCAGAGTGCTTCCGCCGCTGTTTTTTGGCCCTTTGGCCGCACTTTGCCTTGATCGTATGAGCCGCAAGTACGCAATGGTATTCTGCGATCTGACTCGCGCGCTTTTGTGCCTTTTCGTCCTTCAGTCGCTGAGAGGCGGTGGCCTTGGAGTCTTTCACGCCTATTTTTGGATGTTCGCCTCCGGCGCCATCGGTTCATTTTACCTTCCGGCATCTCAAGCCATAGTTCCATCCTTGGTTGACGCGGATTCGGTACCCAAAGCCAACGCCGTGCAAACCATGGGCAGGAACGCGTCCATGATCGTAGGTCCGGCGATAACAGGGTGGCTCTTGTCGGCAGTCGGGGGGCCCGGCGCCATGGTCGTAGCCGCTGTCATCCCCGCCGTCTCGGCTTGGGCCGTATTGAGCATAGGCGCCCGCGTGGAAGCCCCGGTGAAGCCGTCGGAACGTCACGGTTTCACGCACCTTCGCGAAGGCCTCGCTTTCTACTCCAAAGTTCCTTTGGCCTTCCACCTTCTGCTTATCACCTTGGCGGTCAACTTCTGCGCCGTTCCGGCTGATTTGGGGTTCCAGTTTCACGTGTTGAAGACAATGGGCAAGACAGAGGATTTGCTGGGCCTGGCTTTCAGTGTCTCTGCCGTCGTTTCAATCATTGTGGGCGCCATCATCGCGACCAGGAAATCGCTTTCGCTAGGTCTTATGTTGCTCTTGGGCAGTCTCGGAATGGGGATCTCGTTTGCCCTTACGGGCCTGTCCGTCCAGCCTTGGGTTTTGTTCGTGGCATTCGCGTTGTTCGGCGCCACCGGGGCCATGATCCAGATCCCCATTAGCTCTATCTACCAAAGGATTACTCCGTCGGACATAAGGGGCAGAGTATTTGCTTTCCGGTTTGCAGTGTCGAACCTTTTCGCGCCGCTTTCATCGCCTTTTGTGGGATTGGGCCTCGACCGTTACGGCAGTAAATCTATGCTGCTTATCCTCGGGCTAGCGATGGGCTCGGTCGCTCTTTTTGGATCGTTGTCGGGACGCCTGAAAAAAGAGTAGGCCTCCCACGGTTTGCCCGCTCTACACTTCAATTCTGGCCCAGTGTCCCGCCCTGAATCTCAAGGCTACTAGGATGGCCCGGACCGTCATGTCCAAGGCCATGCCGATCCAAGCGCCGTTTAGACCCATGTTCAGGGTTACGGCGAGAAATTGGGCCACTAAAACTCTAACCCCCCATATCCCAGCTGCCGTGATG
>CAZMEF010000101.1:2434-6774 GCA_964565305.1 uncultured Eubacteriales bacterium
GATGTAAAGCGTCCACCTCGTGTCGCCGGCGCCCCGCAACCCTCCCGCGAGGATGAAGTTGCCGATCATGAAAGGCTGCGCCAAAGCGATGATGCGAAGGACCGACGTCGCCAAAGAGGTTACAAGAACGTCATCTGTGTAGAGAAGCACGACGTATTTGCCGAAAAACACATATAGGAGGCCCACGATAGCCGCTATGCCCACCCCGATCCTTACCGCTTCCCATCCTGTTCGCATGGCCTTCCGGGGTCGCCCGGCCCCAAGGCTTTGTCCCACGAGAGCGGTTGTGGCAGTCTGGAACGCCTGACCCGGGGTGAAGGAAAGTCCTTCGACGTTCAAAGCGACTTGGTGTGCGGCGTAAACGTCGGTTCCGAACCCTGACACTATCCTAGCGAAAGCCATCTGTCCCGAGCGCATCACTACCTGTTCGATGGCGGCGGGCAGACCAACCTTGAAAATTCGCTTCAAAACAGGCGGGTCGGGCCGGAAGGAATCGTGAAGAGAGATCTTGATGGCGGCGCGATCGCTTAGAATCTTGTGGATAACCAGACCGGAAGCTATGACTCTGGATATGGCGGTGGACAAGGCGGCGCCGGCCACCTCCATCCTGGGGAATCCGAAGTGACCGTGAATCAGGATGTAGTTCCCAACGAGGTTTGCGAGATTGGCAACCATATTCGCAGACATGGGTGTCTTCGTGTCGCCCGCTCCCCTCAAGGAGGCGGAAAGGCTCATCGTCATGCCTTGGAACACAAACCCCAAGGATACCCACCGCATGTAACTCGTGCCCGGGCCTATGACGTCGGCCTCCGCTCCCATCCAAAGTAGGACCTTTTGGGCGTACACGTACCCGATGATCGAAAGGACCAGACCGGACCAGACGGACATCATAGCCCCTTGTCGCGCCGCGGAAGACGCTGCTTCCGGGTCCTTTGCCCCGACGGACCTTGCCACCAAAGCGGTAGTTCCAACATTGAGAGCCATAAAAACGGACATGGCCACAAACACAGGCTGGTTGGAAAGACCAACAGAGGTTATCGCCCAAGGGCCGAGCCTGCCTACCATGATCAAGTCAGCCATGGACACAAGAGTCATTAGAAGCATTTCCGCAAGCGCGGGCAAAGCGAGAGTGATGACGTCCCGGCGAATCCCGGCGGCTTCTTCGGAGGTTATTTCGCCACTTTCGACTTCTTCAACTAGGTCGACCTGTTCACCGTCTACATGCGAGGGGCGAACACGATTACCGGCCTCTCCCAAGGTCTCTATTCCTCATCTCTAGGTGATCGTAATAGTCCCATACACGAAACATCGTACCATTGCAGGGATCGAACGGCAAGGACGGGGCAACAAGGCTGAACGGGTCCCTATCCAAAAGTCCGCCAAAGGGTCGCCGAGAATCTTGTCGCAAACGTTGCGGGTTGGTATAATATGGGAAATTGCCCGTCGTCAAAATAATGGTTTTATCGAATGGTCCGGGAGTGGGGGGAAGAGGCACGTACGCTGCCGTAGCAGGCTCGACGGTTCTCGGTATAGAGGGGCTGAAGGTGACGGTTGAGGTTGACGTATCTACCGGTCTACCCGGATTGGAAATAGCGGGGATGGGCGATACGGCTGTTCGGGAATCCCGGCACCGCGTCCGATCCGCCATCAAGAATTCCGGGTTTGACCTGCCTTCTAGGAAGGTTACCGTGAACTTGGCCCCCGCCGCGTTTCATAAGGAAGGATCTCAGCTTGACTTGCCGATCGCTTTGGGGATCCTGGCGGCTTCCGGCGCTTTACCTTTGAGCCTTTCTTTGGCGGACTATTGCTTCCTCGGCGAACTGTCCTTGGATGGAACGATACGCCCGGTAAGGGGGGTGCTTGCGATGGCGCTTTCCGCTCGTGACGCCGGGTGCGTGGGAGCGATCATACCTAAGGACAACGGGGGAGAAGTTTCGTTTCTGACAGGCATGGACGTAAGGTGCGCCGGTACTCTTGGGGAAGTTGTCGGCTTCTTATCGGGCGGTACTGAACTAGAAGTTCCGAAGCCCCAACAGGCGCGTGTCGGGCAGGGAGTGTCTTTGATCGGGCTCGAGGAGGTGCACGGCCAAAGAGGCGCAAAGAGGGCGCTAGAGGTAGGGGCGGCAGGAGGACACAACCTCCTTATGGTAGGCGGCCCGGGGGCGGGAAAAAGCATGTTGGCCAGGTGTATTCCCGGCATATTGCCGGGATTGTCGTCTGAGGAATCGCTTGAGGTGACGCGCATTGCGAGCGTGGCAGGGGTATTGCCCCAGGGTTCCGGGCCTTTGGAGAAGCGGCCTTTCAGGGCTCCTCACCACTCGGTTTCTCTAGCGGCGCTCGTGGGGGGCATGGCTCCTCCGGTGCCGGGCGAGATCACGCTTGCACACAGGGGCGTGCTTTTTCTGGATGAGTTGCCGGAATTCCCTTCTTCTTTGCTCAACGCCTTGCGAGGACCCCTTGAGGACGGGTTCGCCGTTATCTCGCGTTCGAAAGCGACGTGTACCTTCCCTTGCCGCTTCATGTTAGTGGGAGCGGCAAACCCATGCCCGTGCGGCTTCTTCGGAGACGAGACCCATCAGTGCGTATGCACCGAGCACGCAAGGCTACAGTACGCGTCACGCCTCAGCGGCCCCTTCCTGGACAGAATCGACCTCTATCTTCAGGTCCCCAAGGTGAAAGCGCACGATTTGACGAAAGTCGGGAAAGATTCGAGCGATGAAGTCAGGCAAAGGGTGACCGCGGCAAGGGAACGTCAGAGTCATCGCCTAAATGGCACCGGACTAACCTGCAACGCGGAGATGGGCCCCCGTGAAGTCACTACCATGCTCTCTGTTTCGGGACACGCCCGAAGGTTGCTGATGCAGGCATATTCGGCCATGGGGCTTTCGGCGCGAGGGTACTACCGGGTACTTAAGGTTGCGGCATCGGTGGCGGACCTGTGCGCGTCGCCGAGAATAGAAGACGATCACGTGGCGGAAGCGCTGTCCTACAGACAGACGTCCGGCAAAGAGGCATGAATCGCAAATCGACCCGAGAGTTGGGGCGAGAAAAGGAAGATTTGGCGGCGGATTACCTTCGTGATCGCCTGGGTTTTCGGATAGTTGAACGGAACTACTACTGCCGCGTCGGGGAATTGGATATAGTCGCCTTGGATGGTTCGACGCTTGTCTTCGTCGAAGTGCGATATCGCCGCCCGGGCGCTCTTGTGGCGGCGCTCGAATCTGTGGACAACAGGAAGGTAGCGAAGATCAAGGCGGCCGTACGGCACTACCTTTTGACACACCGCTTTTTTGGAGCGAAAGACGCGGAGATACGTCTGGACTTGTGCGTCGTCTCTGACGGTATCCTACCCGTCGTCCTCCATAAGGGCGTCATCGAGTTCTAGAGCGACCGGGCTGAAGGACCGCCGGTGGATGGGGCAGGGGCCGGAAGCGGCCAAGAAAGAACGATGAGAAGCGGTACAATAACCTTTGTGCCGGGCAAAGCCATACTCCGGGTAGAGGCAGTCATAACGCGCCATTATCCGGTCTCGCGTCACCTTGGCGATAATCGAGGCACAGGCCACAGACGCTATACGCGAATCGGCCTTTATCACCGCTTGTTGAGGAAGCCCCAGGTCGGGTATGCGGAACCCGTCCGCTATGACGAAGGCGGGTGGGTGCCCCTTGAGGGCAAGCATCTGAACGGCGATCCTCATGGCCGAAAAGGTCGCGCTGACGATACCGTGCTTGTCGACGTAGGTCGACGACCTGATGCCAACGCCGAAAGCGAGGCAGTCTTCCAAGAGGTCGTCAAATATCTCTTCTCTCGTGGTGAAGCTCAGTTTCTTCGAATCGTCTATGTATGGGTTGAACGCGGCCTCCCTAAGGATCACCGCGGCGGCCACTACGGGCCCGGCCATGGGGCCACGCCCAACTTCGTCGACCCCGGCCACGACGCCGTATCGCTCCCGATAGGCACGCTCAGCGTCGTACAAGGTTCTCGCGTGTTCTTTCGCCTTTGACGCGTTTCGTTTCGGACGTACGCCGCGCAGTCCACACGCCCCCTAAGCCTGCTTTCTACGCCCCAAGAGTGAGCTCCTCTATTTTGGGACAGGGTGGCGGTAGACGAAGCCGGCGTTGAGGATCTCAATTTTCACGTCGAACGAGCCTTGAACCAAGGGGAAGTTCTTGCCCCAGTCGAATCTTTGCCACTCCGGATACGTCCTGAATTTGCAGTGAACGCTTCGGCCCAGTTTGATAACGTCTGACCCCATGCTTTGCAGTTTCTGGAAGGCACGAGTCAAAAGCGTTCGGAGTTCGTCCTGTGCCGTGAAGATCACCGCCCTATCGAATGCCGCG
>CAZMEF010000102.1:0-6656 GCA_964565305.1 uncultured Eubacteriales bacterium
TCGACTGAGATCGAAGCGCCCATGGCTTGAAAACCCTTCAGATGCAAGTCCACAGGTCTCTGACCGATAGCGCAACCACCCGGTAGGGGAACCGAGGCCGTGCCGTACCTGGTAAGAAGAGGGCCCATCACGAGAAACGAGGCGCGCATGCGCCTCACAAGATCGTAAGGCGCTTCGGTATCGACCCGACGGCCGGAGGTAATCCGCACCCTTCGCCCGGAATACGCCGCGTTGACTCCTAGAGCCCTGAGGACGGATATCATGGTCTCCACATCCAGCAGAAACGGCACGTTCTCTATGTCCACGGGCTCGTCTGTGAGGATGGCGGCGGCCATGACGGGAAGGGCCGCATTCTTGGCCCCATCGCAGCGTATCTTGCCTTTTAGCGGCTTCGTCCCACGAATCAGAATGCTCATCAAGGCGCTCCTCCAAATGTCTCTCTTCATATCTTAGTGTCCGGTTTTTGAAGGAGCCGTATGCCCGGAGAGAAAGAACATTTCAGGCTCCGGCACCGGGCCGGTCGCCGGCTAACTGCTGCCGGCTATCTGGCTCTGACTATGTCTTTCACTTTCATAAGTCTGGACGAGTTAGATCTATCGGCTTCTTCGAGCCGCATTTCCACGTCCTTTGCCGCCTCTTCCAACTCGGGAATGAGGATATACTCGAGAGCGTTTACCCGTCGCCGGGTGCGCTCGATCTCATCGGCAAGGAGTTGGATCGTTCGCTCGACTTGGGAAAGTTTCACCAGGATAGGCAATATGCCCCGAAACTCGCGAAGCGCGTCATCGAGGTCGGAGGACGTGGCGGCCAGACCGTAAGGCATGACGTCGTCGGTTTCCCCATTGTCGGGTTCTACTAACTCCATCTCGGGCACTCGCACGTTCATGATGTGTCTTTGGGTCGTCGAAATCTCTTTCGGCCCCCCCGCGACCATGAGCGCCTCTTCGAGCACCGGCCCGGAAAGATACGCGCGGGCCTGGGCGAAGCTCCTATACGCCCCCGTGAGCTTCTTGTCCAGTTCTTCGCGGAGTCTTTGGTTTTCGTACACTATGGCCAAGAACTCCTTCATCAACTGGTCCCTTTTGTCTTTTAGGAGTTTGTGGCCGCGCGACGCCATCTTGATCCTGGCCCTAAGCCTGGATAGCTCCTGGCGAGTAGCGTTCACCCTAAGAGCCACTAAAAAGCCACCTCTCTAGCCGGACGCCTTGGGCAGATAAGTCTCTGCGTTCCTATCCGAAACTCGTTTCAGTTCGCTGCGCGGCAGCATCGCCATGAGGCCCCAGCCGCGATCCAACGTCTCCACGATCGTACGGTTCTCGTTCAATCCTTGTTTAACGAAAGTGGCCTCGAACTGATCGGCAAACTTCAAGAAAACCTTGTCCAGATCGGAGAGCGCCGCCTCGCCGAGCACTACCGAGAGCTCTCTGGCTTCTCTGCCGCGGTCGTAGGCATCCGACATCTGGTTGAGCACGTCCGAATGGTCCTCGCGAGTCTTGTCGCGCCCGATGCCCTTGTCCTTCAAACGCGACAGGGATATGGAGATATTCACGGGCGGGTAAATCCCTTTCTTGTGCAGTTCTCTGGACAAAATGACCTGCCCCTCGGTGATGTATCCCGTGAGGTCGGGAATAGGGTGGGTCTTATCGTCTTCGGGCATGGTCAGGATCGGGATCTGCGTGATAGAACCTTTCTTGCCCCGGATTCTACCGGCACGCTCGTACATCTGAGAAAGGTCGGTATACATGTAGCCCGGATAGCCACGACGGCCGGGGACTTCTTTTCGCGCTGCCGAGACCTCTCGCAAAGCCTCCGCGTAGTTGGTCATGTCCGTCATGATGACGAGAACGTGCATATCCTTTTCGAACGCGAGGTACTCCGCCACCGTGAGCGCCATTCGCGGGGTCGCGATCCTCTCGATGACGGGGTCATCCGCGAGGTTAATGAACAGGACGCTCCTGTCTATGGCGCCCGTCCGGCGAAAGTCGGATATGAAGTAGTCGGACTCCTCAAAGGTGATGCCCATGGCGGCGAAGACGACCGCGAACGGCTCCTCGGACCCCAAAACCGTGGACTGCCGTGCAATTTGGGCGGCGATTTGCGCGTGAGGAAGGCCCGCACCTGAAAACACGGGCAGTTTCTGGCCGCGCACCAGCGGATTCATACAGTCAATGGCGGAAATGCCCGTCTGAATGAACTCGGATGGATACGCCCTCGCGTACGGGTTGATAGGGTTGCCGTTAATGTCGAGGCGCTTATCCGGGATGAGCCTCGGCCCTCCATCAATAGGCCTTCCGGCTCCGTCAAAGACCCGTCCGAGAATATCCATCGAAACCGGAATCTCCAGAACTTTCCCTAGGAAGCGTACCTTGGAGCCCGTTACGTCGAGGCCGGAGGTGCCTTCGAAAAGCTGCACCAGCGCCTTGCCCGACGAGGCTTCAAGCACGCGCCCACGGCGCAGTTCGCCGCTCGTGGTTTCGATTTCGACCAGCTCATCGTAATGGACTTCCCGCACTTGCTCCACTACGACGAGAGGGCCTGATATCTCGGTTATAGTCGTATATTCCAACGGCATCGTGATTCCTCCCGGCTCGTGACTGCTACTGTCCTACCGCTACCGTGACACGCTCACCGAACTGCCTTGTGTCACTTCACGGCGCCTACTTCCCGATCAATGTCGCTCATAATCAGGTCGAATTCCGCGGGCCACTCTTCTTCGGGAGTGATCCTCGCCCTGGCTATCCTCTGACGAACTGCCAGATTGAGTACGCCTTCGAGCTTGGTTCCCTTGTCCATGGCCGAAAGGCACTTCTCGTGAAGCGTGAGGATGACTTTGAGGATACCGTACTGCTTCTTTTGGGAACAGTAGGTGTCCACTTCGTGGAAGGCGCTCTGGTAAAGGAAGTCCTCCCTCAGAGATTTCGCCGTCTCGAGAACCATCCTTTGACGCGAAGAGAGAGAGTCAAGGCCCACCAAGCGGACTATCTCACTGAGTTCCTGCTCCTCTTGAAGAATCGCCATGGCTTCGTCGCGCATCTCGGGAAAATCTTCGCCGGATGCGCTCCGGAAGTAATCGTCCAATCTTTCGGAATAGAGCGAATATGACGTAAGCCAGTGAATGGCGGGGAAGTGCTTCCTGGCCGCAAGCCTGTCGTCAAGGCCCCAGAAGACCTTAACGATCCTGAGAGTCGCCTGGGTTACCGGTTCTGAAAGATCTCCACCGGGCGGGGATACGGCGCCGATCGCGCTCAAGGCCCCTTCACGATCGTCACTTCCAAGAAGACGGGCCCTGCCGGCTCGTTCGTAGAAACTTGCGATTCGGGAGCCAAGGTAGGCGGGGTAACCTTCCTCGCCCGGCATTTCTTCCAACCGGCCCGAGATCTCCCGCAGGGCTTCCGCCCAGCGAGACGTGGAGTCCGCCATGAGGGCGACATCGTAGCCCATGTCGCGATAATACTCGGCAAGGGCCATTCCCGTATAAACCGACGCCTCGCGCGCGGCGACAGGCATATTTGATGTGTTGGCCACAAGAATTGTGCGCTCCATGAGCGGCCGGCCCGTCTTCGGGTCCTTGAGCTCCGGGAACTCGAGAAGAACGTCGGTCATTTCGTTGCCGCGCTCTCCGCATCCGATATAGACGATGATGTCCGCGTTGGCCCATTTTGCGAGCTGATGCTGAATGACTGTCTTGCCGCTTCCGAACGGGCCCGGAACACACGCGCTTCCGCCCTTTGCGATGGGAAAGAACGCGTCTATAACCCTTTGCCCCGTCACAAGCTGCTCCACGGGTGCGAGTTTTTCTCTAACGGGCCTCGCGAGTCTGACGGGCCATTTTTGAAGCATTGTCACTTCGATAGCATGCCCGTCAACTTCCAACTCGCATACCGCGTCCGTTATGGTGAAGTCGCCTTCTTTGATGCTCTTAACGACTGCTTTCTCGATGCCGGGCGGTACCATGATCTTGTGGACTACGACGGGGCTCTCGGAGACAGTGCCAAGCACGTCGCCGCAGACGACTTCATCTCCCGGCGAGGCTTTGGGGACAAAATGCCACCCCTTCTTTCTGTCCAATCCGGGGACGTCAAGCCCTCGCTCGATGTAATCGCCGGACATTTCCTGTATGACGTTCAGCGGCCTTTGGATGCCGTCAAAGATCGAACCTATCAGGCCCGGCCCCAGCTCGACGCTGAGCGGTACGCCTGTGGACACTACCTCTTCGCCCGGGCCGACCCCTGAAGTTTCCTCGTAGACCTGGATGGACGCCGTATCACCGCGCAACTCGATTATCTCGCCGATAACGCCCTTTTTCCCCACCCGGACCACGTCATACATGCGGCAGCCCGCCATGCCCGAAGCCACCACAAGCGGGCCGGACACCTTTATGATCGAGCCGATAACCTGGCTAACAGACACGCCGCATCAGTCCTCTCGCTTTGCCAAAATATTGACGCCGACCGCCCGCTCCACTCGCTGTCGCAACAATTCAAGCCCGAATCCTTCGGGTTTTTTCGGATCGGGCAAAACAGTGACCACGGGATGTGAACTCTCGTAAAGGACCACAAGCTCTTGTTTGAGCGAGGAAGCCATATCCTCGGTGATCAGCAAAATGGCGAAATCGCCTTTCTTGATCTCCTCCAAGGCCGCTTTCGCCTCACTGAGGTTGTCCGAGGCGAACACGACCGCGCCGCTGGCCTTGAATCCCAGCACCGCATCCCTCTGCCCTAGAACGGCAACCCTAGACATAGGGTTCACGCAACCTCTCTGTTATCTCTTTTGAAGGGACGAGGGATTGCTTCCCGGCGAGGATCATCCTGAGGTTCCTCGTCTCTACTTCTTTCCCGAAGACGTACCCGTAGGCGGGCTCCGGACCCAACGGACGGTACCTCGCTCCACGCATGTAGTTCATAAGAACGTCGTCGCACGACTTCTCCCACGATGTGAGGGAGGACCGGGACGAAAGGAGTTCCGCACCTTGGCTCAACAGCCCGTAATAGGGCGTGCCCTTGTACAGCGCCCGAAGGGCGGATTGAGAGTCGCCGGAGCCGTCGTAAGCGGCCGCCAGGACTTCCGCGGGGATTGTGCCGCTCGATAGAAAAACGCGGAACATAAGGCCCGGCGCGATCCCCTGTTTTCGGCCACGCACGCACATCCTCAAGTTCAGAAGGTCAATCTCCTTTTCCACATAAGCCAAAAGTTCCTCATATCCGTATGCCCGGATGATCTTGGCGAGATAAGCGTAATAGGCCCTGTCTATCGAAGCGTCCATCCACAACGCGGAGAGCGACGCGGAAATGTCCGCCTCTCCATCATCCGGGGAGACGGCCTCCCGGTAAGCCCCAAAGAGAGCAGACGAGAGTTGGTCTCCGTCGGGGGGCGCGGCCAACATCTCTTTCAACGCTTCAGGCTGAAGGCTGCCGACTTTGGAATAGGCTTGGTCGTTATCGGCCATTTGGAGCCGCGCGACTTTCGCGGCCACTTTAACGTTGTGAAAATCATGACGCGCGCGGTACGCCCGTATCAAGGCTGATTCAGGAGACATCTCCTCAATCGCCTCGTACTCGAACAACAATGCCTCCTGAAGCGCTTCGTCGTAAGACGCGGCGTCTGCGGCACGCGCCACGTAAGGTCCGTAAGGCGTGTCTCTCAGCGCGCCAAGAGCGGATTCCATAGTGGCTGATGAGGCGATCTGTCCCAGCTCCGCTTTGGAGAGGAATCGCTTTTCCAAGACCCTTATTCTGCCTACAGCGCTCGCCCAGCTGTATTCGTCCACGACTTACCTACTCTCTGTGAAAAGACTCCGCGCGACCTCGATCTCGAGATCGTCCCGGATCTTTCCGAGGATGGCAGGGAAAGTGAAATTGTCGCTGAGGCCGCCCTGCTTAAGAACAAAACCGCCCCCTGCGACATCTCCGTCGTACTTGACCGAAACGGAAAAGGGTTTGCCCGCGGCCCTGATAGCCTCCTGAAGATCTCCCTCGAAACTGTGGCCCAGCCTTCCTTCGTCGCCCGGCCCCAGGAGCACATCTGCGGGGCCTTCGACGTTTCGAGAAATCGCGTCGATCAAGAATGCTCTGTAATCGCCATCAGGCATGGAGACTAAGTCAAACCGGGCGGCGTCAAAGACCTCCGACACAAGGCGTTGCTTCTCGCGAAGAACTGCCTGGCGGCGTTCTGTTTCGGCCCGTGAGACTGCGATGGATTGATCGCGGGCCACCCGGCTCAAGAGTTCGTCGGTCTTCTTTGCTTTGATGTCCGACGCCTCCGCTACGGCCTTCTCGATGACGGCGCGAGCCTTGTCCTCTGCCTCGGCGGTGATCGCGGCCGCTTCGGCCTCCGCGGCCTCTTGGATCCGCTTCAAAATGTCGTTAAGGGGCATGTTGCGGCCCCCCTAAACTCTGACCGCGAAAAAGAGCAGAATGACGGAAGCTAGCAGCCCAAGAACAGCGTAGGTCTCGACCATGGCCGGAAGGATAAGAGCCTTGCCCGAGTCCTCAGGGTGCTTTGCCACAATGTCCATGGCGGCCACTGAGACCCTTCCCTGATAAAGGCCGGAAACCAAGCACGACACCGCAACCGGAAGACACGCGAAAATGAACTGCCATCCCTGCGCTACAGAGAGAGCCATGCCTCCGGCAAAGGCTTTCATGCGGATGAGGGCG
>CAZMEF010000103.1:0-6588 GCA_964565305.1 uncultured Eubacteriales bacterium
TCAGCCCTGGCGGTTTCGGCGAATTGCCTGTACATTTCGGTCCACTCGTAGTTTTCGCCCGCTGCAGCGTCTTCGAGGTTCTTTTTGGTGTCTCCGATCAGCCCGAGCGCGCGGGCCCAGAGTTTGGCGTGTTCTTTCTCGTTATCCGCCGTCTCCGCGAAAACCGCGGATATCTGCTGAAAACCCTCATTCCTGGCGACGCTTGAAAAGTAGGTGTACTTGTTTCGTGCCTCGGATTCTCCGGAAAACGCAACCATGAGATTCTTCTCTGTTTGACTCCCTTTGAGTTTCAAGTTGGGCACCTCCTAAGTGGATTGATCTCGCAAGGGGATGATCCTTGCCACGCGTTAGGTTACACAACATCACTTTACACGAAACGCGTTCCAAGGAACAGTCAAGCGGACAAATCGCGGGAGGGCGTGTGCAAAGCGGGCGTCTCCTTGGGCATACCCACAAGGTAGAGAAGCATCTGTATTGTCAAGGTCGCGATGGACACGGCCCAGGTAGCCGTGGGACTGATCTTGTATCCGAAGCCGGCCCCGAGCGCGCCCAGAGCGTACCCCGCAGACGTGAACGCCATGTTGAGCCCCGAGAAAGTTGCCCTGTCGGCCTCATCCACAGCCTCGACGTAAGTCGCGCTTATCCCGGGCGAGGCGATGTTCCCTGACATGGTCGCCAAAAGAAGCGCGACGGCAAAAAGACTCACCGAGGGAGCGAGCATTGCTCCGAGAGCGCATAGGGGCGCGAATAGCCCGGGGCCGATAACCAATTTTCTGCGTCCTCCCAAGTCCGCTATCCTGCCTCCGATGAGAAGCACCAGAATGGTCCCCAGCGCCCCTATGGATTGCATCGCCGCTACCACCGAGTAGGAGTCAGAGAATCTGTCCATAACCGTGTAGGGCAGGACTATGTTGAGCGAACCATTTCCTACTCCGTTCACAAAAGAGGCCAGAAGGAGCGCAAGGACCACATAGAGGCGCTTGCCCGCGAACATGAGTCTAACTCTTTGGCCGAACGACGGCCCGGAAACAGGCTCCGCGGAGTTGCATTGGGTCGTTTGTTCGCGAGGGCTTTTGGGAGGTTCCTCTAAAGTCAAGCCAAGGAGAAGCGCTAGAGCCGCAAACATAAGGCCAAGGCCAAACGGTACTTTGACTCCAAACCGGTCGGCGAGCAGCCCCGCCACAACGGGCATCGTCAGTCCCGCCACATTCGAGAGGGACTGATTGACCGCTAAGGTCGTCGCCCTGTTGTCCTTTGTCGTTCGGTACGCAAAAAGCGCCGACCCCGCGGGCGAAGCCGAACCGGCGATGCCTCTCAGAACGACGAACAGCACCAAGCCCCAGTAGCTTCTGACCAAGAACAGGCAAACGACGGTCGCGACCCGGACCACTTGCCCCGTCACGTATACCATTTTACGCCCAAACCTATCCGCCCAGACGCCGGCGAACACTGCCATAACGGCGATAACCACCTGCATGATCGAATCCAGGCTGCCGGCTACGTTCGACTCAAAGCCTAGCGTCCTATACCAGGGGATTAGCACTGACATGAAGGCGTTGACAGCCGCGGCCTCTAAGAACATTATGAGCAGAAGCTTACGCATTTGGGGGTGGAGTTGCCTCCAAAGACGTAAGACGGAAGCTAGGGGTTTTGAAAGGCTATGTGGAATGTTCACTGATGGATGCCACCCTCAATCACAAGCATTGGGCCGGTGTCCCGGCGATCGCTTACGGTACCTTGGTTCGCGTTCGACTTCTTGACGATATTGTAAGGCTGCACCTTAATAAAGTAAACAGCTGTATTGATAATATTAATATTTCGATCCGGGGTGTGTGGTGAAGATGGAGATCGAAAGAGAGCTCGCCCTTGAGTTCGTACGAGTGACCGAGGCGGCCGCCCTTTCCTGCGGGCGCCTGATGGGGACCGGTGACAGGGAAGGCTGCGACGCGGCCGCGGTGAAGGCGATGCGCTCCGCTTTGAGCACCGTAAATGTTAGCGGTGTGATAGTGATCGGGGAAGGGGAGATGGACGAGGCCCCTATGCTGTACATCGGAGAGACCGTTGGAACCGGCAAAGGTCCCGCGGTAGACGTAGCGGTCGACCCTCTGGAAGGCACCAACGTGTTGGCGAAAGGTCTCACTCGAGCGCTTTCGGTGCTCGCGGCCGCCGAGGAAGGATGCCTTCTTCACGCGCCGGACATGTATATGGAAAAACTGGCCGTGGGAGTCGCTTCTAGAGGTCGCATAGATATAGACGCGCCCATCGAGATCAACCTTCGAGAGGTCGCGCGGGCGCAGAATCGAAACGTCGAGGATCTTGTGGTCGTCATCTTGGATAGGCCCCGAAACAGAAGGATGATCGCCGCGGTTAGGCGAACCGGCGCTCGCATCCAGTTGATTCCCGACGGGGACCTTTCGCCGGCGGTAGCCGTCGCGTTCCCGGACTCGGGCGTGGACGTTCTTGCCGGTATAGGAGGAGCGCCTGAAGGGGTTCTTTCCGCGGCCGCCCTGAGGTGTGCCGGAGGGGAAATGCAGGCGCGGCTTTGGCCCACTTCTGACGCCGAAGCCGAGCGGGCGAAAGCCATGGGGATCTGCGATGTGCGGAAACGGCTCACCATGGACGACTTGGTGCGAAACGACGACGTCATATTCGCCGCGACGGGTGTTACCGATGGAGAACTGCTTAAAGGCGTACATTACTCCGGGGACACCGCGAGGACTCACTCTCTTGTGATGCGAGGAGCCACAGGGACCGTCCGTTTCATAGACGCGTTGCATAGGCTCGATCGAAAGCCCGATCTGGTTAACAGAAGGTGACGAAGCCGGGCGAAAATCGAGGAGGTACAAGCATGGAAGGCGTACTTAGGGACTGGGAACAAGGGATGTACACCTATACGCGGCCATTGACAGGGTATGGCGGGAGCGTGACAGGGTTTCTCCTGACTTTTCCCGAAGTGGCGCTTGTCGTGGACACGCTTTGTTCTCCTAACGATATGGCTGAGTTCCGCGGGCTCATAGGCAACAGAGATCTTACCGTGGTTTACACTCATAGTGATTGGGATCACTGCCTCGGAACCGCCGGGCTGAGCCCCTGCCTGGTTGTCGGGCACGAACTTGCCCGAAAAGAACTGTTTGAGCAGGGCGAAGCACGGCTGGCGCAACTTCTCGCCGAGACCCCGGAACTGGTTGCGGGGGCATCGGTTGTGTCGCCGGACACCACTTTTTCCGACCGTCTCGTCATCGGGCTTGGGAATCTCAGCGCAGAAGCGGTCCACCTTCCGGGCCACACCGCTGATTCCTCGGTCGTATGGATTCCGCACCTTCGGGTCCTTGTCGCGGGCGATGCGGTTGAAGACCCCTTTCCATCTATAGGCGAGCCCCTAAGCGTGGGGCTTTGGGCCGATGCTCTTGACCGCTGGGGCGAGGAGGCCAGGCTAGTGGTGCCGGGTCACGGCGAGGTAGGGGGACCCGAGCTAATCCGGCGAAACGCGCGCTACCTGCGAAATCTCATCGGGGTGGCGAGACGGAGCACGCCTTACCCTGTACTCAAGCCCGACACCTCTCTATGGACTTTGGACCCGGCCAGCGCCAAGGTCGTTTCAGAGATGGAACAGACAGATCAGGACTTCTATCACGAGGTTCATCGGGAGAACGTGAGGAAAGTGACGGCGGTTTTGTAGCGCCAAAGGAAGGGGCCCGTTTCCGGGCCCCATTCGGTTACGACCACCTATCGTTCACGAACAACTCCTCTTTGGGCTTCCTGGGTCTTGGCGTCCCCGGACTGGATGGATAGCCCAGCGGCAGCACGTTGACGACTTTGACTTCATCGGGGATTCCCAAGACCGCCTTCACTTTGTCTTCGGAAAACGCCCCGATCCAGCACGTTCCCAGCCCCGACGCAAAAGCGGCAAGCGTCATATGGTCTAGCGCTATCGCCACATCCACGATGGCGTATACCCGGGTGGGGTTGGTGCTGCATCCTACGATGACCACAGGCGCCTGACCGACGAAATCCTGGTCGTTGCACGCGGGCACAAGCGCCTTGCGCAAGCCCTCGTCCTTCACGACTATGAACTTGTGCTCTTGCCTGTTCGCAGCGGAGGGGGCGATCCTGCCCGCCTCCAGAACCTGCTCCAGAGCCGCTTCGGGGATCGGGTCGTTCTTGTAGCGGCGGATGGACCTCCGGGACTCGATCGCCTCAAATACCTTCACGGTCTTAACTCCTCTCATTGTATTCTAGTGACGCGGGGCTCACTTACCCCAAGCGCTTCTTCAGCGCCTCAAACTGGGATGCCATTCTCTCTGGCAGCCGCGCTCCGAAGCGGGCAAAGTGCCCATCGATGCTGGGAAGCTCCACTGCTTTCCACTGATCCTTGTCGATAGTCAGAAGTTCTTCCATGCTTTCCGGGGAAACGTCAAGACCATCAAGGTCCAAAGCGTCGACCGTCGGCAGGTATCCGGCGGGCGTCGTCTTGGCGTCGGCTTTGCCGTCGACCCTTTCGCACATCCATTTCAGGACGCGGCTGTTGTCGCCGAAGCCAGGCCAAAGGAACTTGCCTTCGGGGCTCTTCCTGAACCAGTTCACGTAGAAGATGTGCGGGGCCTTGCCCCCTAGCTTGTCACCCATCTCCAACCAGTGGGCGAAGTAGTCCGCCATGTTGTAGCCGCAGAAGGGCTGCATGGCGAAGGGATCGCGACGTACCTTTCCGATCGCCCCGATGTTCGCCGCAGTCGTTTCAGACGATGCGGTGGCACCCAAGAAGACTCCGTGATTCCAGTCAAAAGCCTGCGTGACTAGGGGGATGTTCTGGGCCCGGCGGCCGCCGAAGACGAAAATGTCGATCGGAAGGCCCTCCGGTTTTTCCCAGTCTTCGCATATGACGGGGCACTGGGCCGCGGGGGCTGTGAAGCGGGCGTTCGGATGGGCGGCAGGCTCATCGCTGGCCGGGGTCCAATCCCGCCCCTTCCAGTCGATGGCGTGGTCAGGCGCGGGCCCCATGCCTTCCCACCACACGTCGCCGTCGTCTGTCAACGCGCAGTTCGTGAAGATGGTGTTCTCTTTGAGAGTGTCCATGGCCGATGGATTCGTCTTGTATGAAGTGCCGGGGGCGACCCCAAAGAATCCGGCTTCAGGGTTAATGGCGTAGAGCCGGCCGTCGGGACCGATCTTCATCCAGGAGATGTCGTCGCCGATGCACTCGGCTTTCCATCCGGGAATTGTCGGGTGGATCATCGCCAGGTTGGTCTTGCCGCATGCCGACGGGAACGCGCCGGTCAGGTGATACTGCCTGCCTTCGGGACTGGTGAGGCGCAGGATAAGCATGTGTTCGGCCATCCAGCCTTCGCGCTTCGCTATGGTGGAAGCTATTCGCAGGGCGAAGCACTTCTTGCCCAGAAGGGCGTTTCCGCCATATCCTGAACCGTACGACCAGATTGTGTCCTCTTCCGGGAAATGGCTGATGTACTTCTGTTCCATCGGTGCGCAGGGCCAGACAGGGTCTTTTTGACCCGGCTGGAGCGGATACCCTACCGAGTGCAGGCACTTGACGTACAAGCCGTCTTTCCCTAGCGCCTCAAGGACCTTGGTTCCCACGCGCGTCATGATGTGCATGTTGCAGACCACGTAGCGGCTGTCCGTAACCTCGACGCCGAACCGCGAAATGGGGGACGTGATCGGTCCCATGGAGAACGGGATGACGTACATGGTCCTCCCGCGCATGCATCCCCTGTAAAGGTCGGTCATGATGCGTTTGAGTTCGCCCGTCTCTATCCAGTTGTTGGTCGGGCCGGCGTCGTCTCGATGTTTCGTACCGATGAAGGTCCTGTCTTCAACTCGCGCGACGTCCGAGGGATCGGACCTGAAGAGGTGACAATTCGGTCTCTTTTTGACTGGAATGGCGGCGCCCGTCGCCACTGCCTCGGCCATCAACCTATCGTACTCGGCTTTCGAGCCGTCGCACCAGTAGACAGAATCCGGCTGACACAGCTCTTCCACTTCGCGGATCCACGCCCTTAGTTCCTCGTGGGCTACTGCACTCAATGGGATTGCCTCCTTTGCTGGCGAAACGATATTGAATATCGCTGACCGTGAAGCCTCGATACCTTATCTTCTTCAACACACGTCTAGGAGTTCCTTCAAAGGCACCGGCGTAATCGAAAGGCCCATCCAAATTGGTCGGGCCTCCGTTGGCCGGGCGCCCTCGACGCCTCTTCGCTCCGCAGCTGCCCGACGGTAGGAACAGGCGGCGTCAGTGGCGAAATGGTCATCGAGGAGGCGCATACGCTTGGCAGATATCTTGGAATTCATCGATTCGAAGAGAGAGGAACTAGAAGCCATCGCAAACGAAGTTTGGGACGCGTCGGAGATCGGATTCCGGGAGGTGCGGTCTTCGAAGGCTCAAGCGGACTACCTCGAAAAACACGGATTCAAGGTGACGCGGGGGGCGGGGGGCATTCCCACGGCCTTCGTCGCTGAATGGGGCTCAGGCAGGCCCTATATCGGGTATCTTGGCGAATTTGACGCGCTGGCAGGAGTCTCGCAGGAGATTGGCATCGAGAAAAAGCCGAGGGTAGAGGGCGGCCCGGGCCA
>CAZMEF010000104.1:0-6508 GCA_964565305.1 uncultured Eubacteriales bacterium
ACCCGGCTATCAGCGGAACTTTGTACTGGGCGATCTGCCGTACCCAGGTTTCAGCGCTGTCGTCTGTGTAGAATATGAACATATCGAAGTCCGCAGCGGTCTTGATACCGCTTAGAATGGGCATCGTGGACGTATCGTTTCCCTTCCAATCCACTGGGAACGCCTTCTTGAGATCAGCGGCCCAAGCGGCTAGGGCGGTCTCGCCACCTGCAAGGAACCCCAAATTCACGAAGTCAACTCCGTATTCCTTGCCCTCGGCTACGTGGGATGCCGTGAGTTGATCGATTATCATTGGACCGTGGTTCTTAAACGAGGCGCACACGATTCTTACGCCCTTAGAGAACAGGTGGTCAAAAAGTGCCACCGCGATGGGTTCGACGTCAGGGGCGCCGTCGACGTAGTAACCGAAATCAAACACGACAGTGTCGCCTGCTTTTAGGCCATCTAGCAGAGCGAAAGACTTGCGAGTCTGGTCACCAACGTTGATCGGCAGTCCTATCGGGCGGACCATCGGGATGAGGACGACAAGCACGAGCAGAACATATAGCCAACGCGTATCGACTTTGCCCAGCTTAAGGATTAGGTTCATTAGAGTTCACCCCCTAGTCCTTTCCAAGGCCAAGGTGGGACCTGTCGATTCCGAGCAAAATGCGCGCGGAGACGCAGATCACGCCAATGGCCGAGCTAATCATGATGCCTCTAACGCCGGAGAGGTTAAGGACGGACATTATCCAGTCGGTGACACGCGGCATCCAGGGAAACCACGCTTCGCCGATCGGTGCTTTCGCGATCATGAACATGACGCCCGTGACAAGGAGCGCCGCCGCATACGCATTCTGAGCGCGGAAGGCGCGGTATGCCGCGGATGCCACGTGAAACGCAGCCATAGCGTAGAATGCCGAAGCCGCAGGGTCAATGATGGCGTTGAAAACGAATTTGAATGAGCCGCTATCCACGCCCGACAGAATGCCAGCACCCGCGGTAAAGATCATGGCGACAAGAAGCAGCGCGCTATCGAAAGCGCCGGGTTTTTTGGAGGACACCTTCCTGGTGTGGTTTATCGCAAGGTTTATCGCCGCCAAAGCCAGCGCGAACGCGGATACGACGACTACCCAATTCTGCAATTCCACCGCGATTGAATCGATAGTCTGTCCCTCAAAAAAGTAGTCAAGGATCTGAATGAGCCCCACAATGGCGGCCAGCAGTATCGGTACTTCACGCTTCATTTGTCTCTCACTCCCTTCCGCGTTATTTTGTCAGCAGATCGGCGACAATGGTGCTGTTAAAAGTACTGAGGATCGCGCCCAGCAACACGACGACGAAGGCGACTATCTTCGCTAGATCCTGTCCTTGTACGCTGCCCAACCTTGCCGCGTCTTTTGAGATGTAGGCGCCCGCCGTCAGAAGCTCTTCGCCGATTAAGGTGTAGTCGCAGGCCGCCGCGAAGAACGGCAGCTGATAGGTGCTGGTCGTACCCACGATACCTATCGCGTTCACCGCTACTGCGGCTTCGGCAAAGTCAACTGCTTCCGATGCGAAGTGGCCGACAAACACGCACGCGGCTACCTTTTCTCTTTGGATCATGCCGAGTACCGCGGCAGCGTAAGCGTACTGCTCAGGTGAAGTGAATCGAACCATGTCTGGATCGTAGTTCTCCCGTTTCCCTTCAGTTAGGTAGGCCTGTTGCACTGTTTGCTCCGCCAGCGGGTAGACGTTGGGGAAGGCGATTGCCACCACGAGCCGTGAATCGTACCGGGCGGTCATCCTAGCGACGTATCCGATGATGTCAAGAGCGGCGAAAACCGCTCCCGCATTGCCGCTAGTGATGTCCGCCCAGCCAGGGGTACAGAATACTGCTTTGCCCATTTCTGTCGCACGGCCTACCGCCTCTGTAATCGCCTCTAAGCCTGCGATTTTCCTAACGTGGGGCAGTTTGGTTTTGGCCCTGCTTATTCCGTACAACATGGTGCCGACTGTGATGATTACGAAGACTAGTCCGGCAAACCGACCCTGAATTAGCACACGAATTGCACCTCCTTGAATGTTTGGAACCCTTGGGCCAAGGTATAACTTCGCTGTGCGCTAGAGGTGTCCTGCCGTATGGTTAGTGATTCGACTCACGATTCTATCGAAGTCGGCCGATCAGCTTCGCGAGGATCGCCTTTTGAACGTGTAGACGGTTCTCAGCCTGGTCGAAAATCTCCCCTGCGTGAGCCTCGAACACGCTTGCGGTGATCTCCTCTTCGCTATGGGCGGGCAGACAGTGGAGAACCATAGCATCGTTCTTGGCAAACGCCAGTAGATTGTCGTTCACCTGGTATTCTCTCAGCACAGATCGCCTCAGCGCGGCCTCTTCTTCTTGACCCATGGAAGTCCACACATCGGTGTACAACACGTCCGCATCTTTAGCGGCCTCCGAAACCGACTGGGTGCAAAGAAACCTTCCGTTCTCCTTCGCCCACTTCATTATATCTTGGTCCGGTTCGTAGTTTTCGGGGCACGCTATCGCGACTTCCATTCCGGTTTTTATCCCGCCGGCGATAAGGGAGTTGGCAACGTTGTTCCCGTCGCCTACGTAGCAGAGCTTCAGACCCTTCAAACTTTGCTTGTATTCGCGGATGGTCATGAGGTCGGCCATGATTTGGCAAGGGTGCTCGAAATCGGTGAGGCCGTTGATGACGGGAATCGAGCTGTATTTGGCCAGCGTCTCGATCTCTTCTTGAGAATACGTGCGAACCATAAGGCCGTTCAGATAGCGCGACAGCACTCTTGCGGTATCCTGGATGCTTTCGCCTCTGCCGAGTTGAAGGTCAGACGCGCTCAGAAACAAGGCGGAGCCGCCAAGTTGGCACATGCCCACTTCAAAGGAAACGCGGGTACGGGTTGAAGATTTCCGAAAAATCATACCTAACGTTTTCCCGTCAAGATATTTGTGCTTAGTGTCGTGCTTCTGCTCGAATTTCAGTTGGTCGGCGAAGTTTAGCAGATCGATGATCTCGTCCTTTGAGAGATCCACCAGTTTGAGTAGATGCTTCATTTCCTATTGACACCTTCCTTTTCCGGTATCCCGCACATAAAGCCGCGAGGCGCCCCAATTCCCGCGAGCGACCAATTTCGGTGACTCACCGGAACATCGTTCCGATCCCTTCGTCGGTAAGGATCTCGACTAGAATCGAATGGGGTATGCGCCCGTCCAGGATCACAACTCGTTTGACTCCGCGCCTGATGGCTTCGACACAGCAGTTAACCCTCGGGATCATGCTACCCGTGATGATCCCTTCTTTGATCAGTTGGCTTACTTCGCTAACGTTCATGGCCGAAATTAGCGATTTCACGTCATTCTTGTCCCGAAGAATACCGGTAGAATCGGTCATCAGGATCAGGTTCTCTGCTCCCAAAATGCCCGCGATCCTGGCGGCAGCCGCGTGCGAGTCAATGTCATACACGTTGCCTTGTTTGTCGTGGCCTACTGGCGAAATCACCGGGATATAGCCTTTTTCAAGGATATCTAGTATTGGCTTCGGGTTGATTTTGACGATATCCCCGACAAAGCCAAGCCGCTCATCCGATGGCTCGGCTTCGATCATCCACCCGTCTATCCCGC
Organism: uncultured Eubacteriales bacterium; assembly: GCA_964565305.1. Classification (GTDB taxonomy): domain Bacteria; phylum Bacillota; class Sulfobacillia; order Fermentithermobacillales; family Fermentithermobacillaceae; genus DULO01. The sequence goes on from CAZMEF010000104.1 coordinate 3,605, forward strand.
TTAATCCGATGGCCTTCGCTCCCACCCCGCAAAGTTGGCCCACAAGGCTTTTGTTGATTCTCCCCGACAACACCATCTGGACAATATCAGCCGTCTCGGCGTCGGTGACCCGCGTGCCGCCCAAGAACTCGCTTTCTTTGCCCATTCTGTCCAGTGTTTCGGAGACCTCACGGCTTCCTCCGTGCACCAAGACGACCTTAATGCCGATGAGCGAAAGCAGCGCGATGTCTCCCATGACCGCTTGTCTAGACTCGGGTAGGTTCATGGCGCTATCGCCATATTTCACGACTACTATTTTGCCGTAGTACTCCTGAATATAGGGGAGCGCCTCAACAAGCACTTGGGCACGTTGTACGTTTGTCAGATCCATTTATGCATCTCTCCTTAACCCTTCTCCTAAGGCCGCGGCTATTCTTCGAAAGGTTCCACTTAAGGAATTATGAATCTTCTACTGTATAAGTCAACATCTACATACATATGCATGCAGTCAAGACACCTCAGTCCGTCTCTCATGGAGAAGTCAAGAAAAGGAAAGAAGGCTTAGAAGGAGAAGATCTGTCCAAGGACGTAGCCGGTACTCCCTGATCGCCGCGTGCGAGAACTTGTGAACCAGTTCTTGCTGAACCGCGTATCGGGATGCTTACAAGGAGGTTTAGTACTAAGTGGCGCAGCGCGAAGAGTATTCTGCGGCTCCGCTCGTCTTTGCGTCGTCAACCATCGTGGAGGGCGACGCCAGACGGGCGCTCGAGAAGATGCCGTCTGGGTTTTTCCAGTGCGTGATCACTTCGCCCCCGTACTGGAGTCTTCGTGACTACTCGATCCGAGGTCAGATAGGCTTAGAAGCCACCGTTGATGAATACATCGGGCATCTGGTAGGCGTGTTCGCCCAGGTTAGGCGAGTCCTGCGTGACGACGGGATTCTGTGGCTAAACATCGGAGACTCGTACACGAGCGGGGGTAGAACGTGGCGGGCACCTGACAGGAAGAACCAAGCTAGAGCAATGCAAGTTCGCCCCAACACTCCGATCGGCCTGAAGCCAAAGGACCTGATTGGCGTCCCATGGCGGCTAGCATTCGCCCTGCAAAGCGACGGATGGTTTCTGCGCTCGGACATTGTTTGGGAAAAACCTAACGCCATGCCCGAAAGCGTGAAGGACCGCCCCACCAAGTGTCACGAGTATCTGTTTCTTCTAACGAAGTCTGAGAAGTATTACTACGACCATCGCGCAATTCAAGATGATAACGGTAGAAACAGACGAACCGTCTGGCACATCAACACCCAGCCATATCCGGAAGCGCACTTTGCCACTTTCCCGGAGGCATTAGTTGAGCCGTGTGTCCAAGCAGGCTCCAAGGTCGGGGACTTCATACTTGACCCGTTCTTCGGAACTGGCACGGTGGGGGTCGTATGCGACAAGTCGGGGCGCAACTACGTTGGTATTGATCTCAGCCCAGAATATGTGGCGATGGCTCACAGGAGGCTGACCAGTCTGGTCAACCCAGTACCGATTGTGAAGGTGACAAACGATGGTTAGGAACCCTGGGACCAGTTCGTCCCCAAGACCTATCAGCCTTCCAGGAACCCAGCAGCAGCTTGAGTTCAGTCGCGAGCTGGAGTTGGCTCGCCAGGAGTACCTGCTGGGGGCTCTGCTGTCGACTGTTGAAAAGATGAATCTGGATGAGCTCGATGAGCAGCTGCGCCAGTATGTCCCCGAACATCGACGTCGGCAGTTGGCAGCACGCGGGCTGAGGCCAGAGATGGTGTATCCGGTGCCGAGCCTCTTGGCCTTCAGGCCTAGATTGCTTACGTACTACCGCCTCCTCTACGGGTTCTCGCGAAAACAATTGTACGGAGATGAATCCACCGGGATGGCGAGGTTCATCTCTATGGAAGAAGGACGGATATCCGCCGACCTGGTTGAGCGGCTCCCTGAGGTATGCGCAGCAATGATCCTTGCTGCAGGAACCCTTGTGGATGGCTTGGGGATAGATAGGCTGACGTCGAATCTGCTAGATGACCTGACTTTGTTGACTCTCGGGCCATCTCTTCGTGGAGCTAAGAGCGTAGAGAAGGGAGTAAGCGCCACGTTGGTCGTCAGGAGGATCATCCGCGAAACAATCGGGACTTCGCTTCGAAAGGAAACGTCCAAAGTCATTGATCTCGCAAACGCCGCAGGAAGGGACGTAATCATCACCTTCGGCTCGGATCCGGACATAACCGTCTGTGAGAGACTCTCGCCTGATCTAGCAGGGTATCTGCTTGCGGCAGAGGTCAAGGGAGGAGTAGATGTTTCTAATATACACAATCGACTCGGGGAAGCGGAGAAGAGTCATCTCAAAGCTCGGAGCAAAGGCTATACCGAGTTCTGGACCATAGTGAATGTGTCGAAATTGGACCCTGATATGGCCAGGCGCGAATCACCTACGACGAACCAGTTCTTTAGCCTGGAACAACTCACTGATTCCGATTCGGCCGAGTTCCGGGATTTCCGGGCTAGATTGGCGAGCCTACTTGGAATAACGACTAAGCCGCCGTCATCTTCTCCAGAACTTCCGCCGGTGGAACCCTACTGCTGAAGATATCCACCGGGCCACTTTGAGAGAGATTCGGCGGCATCCCGCGTCCCTATTCAGGCGCGTTGTATTTTTTCCTGGTGGCCTCCCCGCCCCTTATATGTCTTTCGGCTTTGTTCAGGTCCAGCACGTCGCGGACCAGCCTGGCCAGTTGCGGCCGGATCCTCGGTAACCTATCCGTAACATCTTTATGAACCGTGCTTTTGGATACGCCAAACGCGCGAGCCGTCTCGCGGACCGTGGCATGACTCTGCTCTATGTATTCGCCCACATCAACCGCGCGCTTCCATATGACGTCATTCATGGCCCGGTCCCTCCTTTTCGAAGGTT
>CAZMEF010000105.1:0-6491 GCA_964565305.1 uncultured Eubacteriales bacterium
CCTCCGCATGAACAGGACATCCTACCGGAGATACTCTAGATACCCAGCGAAACCGGGGTGTTCGGATGCGTTCTCCGGTTCTGACCGCCGCCGTATTGGCGGCCACATTCGCGATTTCCTCGCTGTACCTGCCGGTTTGGGTCAGGCTCAAAGGGCGTGCGGGGGCAGACGGTTTTGTGCTGTCGCTTTCGGTGCGACCCTCGCTTTTTCCGTGGTTCATCCCATTTCCCACGTTTGGGAGCGACGGCGGTCGGAACAAGCGGGATAGGTCAGACCGCACTTCAAGGCGAACGGGAGCATCCCCTGGATATCACGAGTCGCTCTCCAGAAGGATTCGAAACGGGATCGCGGTCGCAAGGTCCTTTCTGGGAGTCGCGGGCGATGTCATGGACCGCGTGGCCCGTTCCGCAAGAATCGACAAGCTGGACGTCAGGGGAACCATCGGCGTAGGCGACGCGTTCCAGACCGCCCTGCTGCTCGGAGGGATCAACTCCGTATCCGCCATAGCGCTCCGGTTGATGCGTTCCAAGGGCATCCCCTTCAAATCGCCTCCGGTCGTGCACTTTTCGCCCCGATATGACTGTCTTTCGTTCGCGTCCAAGTTTGAACTCATTTCCGGAATGTCGCCGGTAGACGGCATAAGGCTCGCTCTATACCTCGGACGGATCAAAAAGCGTGGAATACTAGCATCACGATACTTGCGAACGGGGTGAGATTTTCATGGGTTGGCATCCACTAGAGAGCCTGATGAAGACGACCATGGATAGCCTCAAAGCCATGGTAGACGTGAACACTGTCGTCGGCGAGCCCGTTGAAACGAAGGAAGGCACCGTTATCATACCTGTATCCAGGGTATCTTTCGGATTTGTCACAGGCGGCGGCGACGACGCGACGGGCATGGAGCAAGGCGGCGGTTCGGGAAGGTCGGGCGGAACGTCGGGCGGCGGGGGCAAGGCAGGAGGACCCGGTGGGTCGGGAGGCGGCGAGGACGGGTCCGCTGATTCTCCTCTGCCCTTCACCGGAGGCACCGGGGCCGGCGTTACGGTGAGACCCGTAGGGTTTCTTGTGGTAAGCGCGCAGAAGGTTAGATTCCTGCCTGTCGATTCCCGCGCGCTTTTCGATCGCCTGCTGGACGAAGTCCCCGAACTGCTTGAAAGGCTAAAGGAACGGTGCGGGCACAGAGGCGTCGGGGGAAGCGCCGAGGATGACCGCTACCGGCCCGGCCCCGCCGACCGGAGGTGAGGTAATGCGCCCACTTTGGAACGGTACCCTGGCCTTTGGCCTGGTGGTCATCCCGGTGCGGCTTTACGCGGCCACAGAACGCAAAGCGCCCAGCTTCAACATGCTGCACAAGATATGCGGTACGCCTATCAAATACCTAAAGTGGTGTTCGACCTGTAACAAAGAAGTGGAGCCGGACCAGATCGCGAAGGCCTATCAGTATTCCAAGGGCGAGTACGTGACCATCACCGACGATGAGATGGAATCCATTCCCGGATCAGAAGCGCATTCCATCGAGATCATGGACTTCGTGAACCTTACGGAAGTGGACCCGGTCTACTACGAGAAGAGCTACTTCTTGGAACCGAGGGAGGGAGCCGAAAAAGCGTACGCTCTGCTGCTTTCTTCCATGAGCCAGGAAGGCAAGGTCGCCGTCGCGAGGGTTTCCATCAGAGCTAAGGAGACGCTAGCAATGGTACGGGTCTTTCGGGACCGGTTCATTATGCTGGAAACGATGTATTGGGCCGATGAGGTTCGCGCGGGCGAGGAACTGAAGACAGCGTCGGACGCCGGCCTCGATGAGCGGGAAAGGACTATGGCCACTACACTCATAAGCGCGCTCTCCGCGCCTTTCGAGCCCGCCAAATACGAAAACCGACAGCGGCGAGCGATGACCGATATGATCCAAAGCAAGATCCAGGGTCGTCAGATCGTGCGCCAGCCTGCCAAGGCGGGCGGCCAAGTGATAGACCTCATGGAAGCGCTACGAAAAAGTCTGGAAAAGACGAAGGTCGCAGAGGGAGCCGTCTCTAGCAAAACTTCTCGTCGGAAGCGGGCGGTCGCCGGGGACGGTCAAGGTCCTTCGCCCGCGCCGCCACAAGGCTGACGTGGACTTCGGGCCCGATGGCGAGACGATCTACGACCTGCCAAGATTCCGGCCCATGCTAGCTTCCCCGGCCGAAAAACCCTTTGACGACCCGGGCTGGCAATTCGAGGTGAAATGGGACGGCTACCGGTGTCTTGCCTACCTTGCGGCGGAGCGGTGTTACTTGGATTCGCGCAACCGGAAGCCCTTGTTGCCCCAATTTCCCGCATTGTCGGCGATGGCGGAAGGGCTGCGGGCCGGTTCGGCTGTGCTCGACGGAGAGGTAGTCGCCTTCCGTGGGGAAAGAGTGGATTTCTCCCATTTGCGCGCCCACCCCGAAGACGCTGTCTATGTCGCCTTTGACCTTCTTCTCTTGGATGGGCGGCCACTTCTAGATGAACCGCTCGAGGGGCGCGTCCGGCGCCTCCGCCAATGCTACGAGTGGAGCGGTCGGTTTCAGCTTAGTGAAGGCGTGCGTGGCGAAGGCAGCGCGCTATTCTCGTGGGTCCAAGACCGTGGCATAGAGGGAATAGTGGCCAAACGGAATGACAGCTCGTACGCTCCCGGAAGCAGATCGAAAAACTGGATCAAGATCCGCAACATCAGGGAAGGCTCTTTTTGGGTGGTAGGTTACGCCCCCTCGCCGGGCAGGGCAATTGGCTCGCTGGTGCTGGCAATGCCGGCATCGCAAGCGCGACTTGCCGCCACAAAGTCCAGAACCGAACCAGAATTGACGATTGCCGGCCGGGTTTCGTCCGGCTTAACAGGAGATCATGAGAGGCTCCTCGTTTCTGTCCTGCGTCCGAGCGCCTCCTCGACAATAGCTCACCCCTCTCGCGACATGCGGGACGTGACCTGGGTAGTCCCGTACTTCGGCGTCGAAGTGCAGTACACTGAAATAACGCCTGATGGTTACCTGAGACATCCTGTGTTCCGCGAGGTGATCCTATCATGAGTCCGGGAGAGCAGACTGTCGTCCGGGTGGGGAAGCAGGAGGTGGCACTCACTAATCTGAGCAAGGTTTACTGGCCGGAACAAGGCTACTCTAAAGGCGATCTTGTGGATTACTACGCTACCGTTGCGCCCTACCTGCTTCCGCACCTAAAGGACCGTCCGCTTTCTCTTGTACGGTATCCCAAGGGGGTCGCGAGCAAAGGTTTTTATCAGAAAGATGCCCCGCAGGGCATGCCCGAGTGGGTCACTGTGGCCCCGGTCATGTCCAAAGAGAGGGGCACTTACGTCAATTTCATTTTGTGCCAGGATGTCGAAACCCTCGTTTGGATGGCCAATTCCGGCGTCGTAGAGATCAACCCGTGGCTGTCCAGATACGAAAAGTTGGACAATCCCGATTTTGCGGTCTTCGACATCGATCCTTCAGAGGGCACGGGGTGGGAAGAAGTCAAAGCCGTGGCCCGGGTCATCAAGGCTCTTTTGGACGAATGGCGCCTCGAGGGGTACCCCAAGGTGTCCGGCGCCACAGGCTTGCATATCTTCGTGCCGCTCATCCCCAAGTACACGTACAAGGTCGTCTCGTCGTTTGTGGGCTTTGCCGCCTCCTTGATCCGGGACGCGTTTCCTGAACTTGTCACGCTTGAACGAAAAGTGAAAGAGCGAACGGGGCGCGTGTACATCGATTACCCGCAAAACGCGCGAGGTCAGACCATTTCTTCCGTATACGGCGTAAGGGCATCGTCAAAGGCGCCTGTGTCCATGCCCGTGGATTGGGAGGAGTTGAGAGATAACGGCGGAGAGGACAGAGTGCATCCGCAGGCGTGGAATATCAAGACAGCTCCCGGCGCCATCCCAGCGCGCAGCGCCCTATTCGTCCCTGTACTTACCAGACCCCAAGACATCGACAGGTGCTTACGATCGATTCCTCCAGGGTAACATAACAAGGCTACCGCTTGTGGAGGGATCCATCTTGGGTAGGCGACGCAACCGTCCGTTGAACGCAGATGCAGCACGCGCTCTGGATCAGTTGAAGTACGAAGTCGCTCAGGAGATCGGATACGTCAATCTTGACCGCACGAAGTACGAAGTGGCCGACGAACTCGGACTCACCGACAAGATTCGCAGAGTGGGATGGCCTAACATGACATCCCGAGAATGCGGCAGTATCGGAGGTCGGATCGGGGGGCGCCTCGGGGGACAGATGGTCAAGAGGATGATCGAATACGCCGAATCCCATATGCAGGGCTAGTTTAGAAGCGGTAGCAAAACGTGGGTCTCGCGAGAGGCCCACGTAATGTTGGCAGAAAGGCCCCAAACAACGTAAGATGGAAAATGTAACGCATAGGAGGGGTTGTTTGTGGCACGCCTTGTCTGGGGCCCGACTTACGAGGAAATGCTTCATCCGGAGAAGATCGCTCCGGACATCAGGGAGAGGGCTCTGTCGGCCAGAGAACGGGACCCGCTCGATCCTTTGAACCTCTACAACATCACATGGAAGAATTCTGACGGAACTCCCTATTACATGGTCCTTCCCAGGGAACTTACAGGCGTTCAAGCGAACATAGTCGCGCTCTACAGCAAAGACTTTCCCACCGGGTCGCACAAGGTTGGGGCTACTTACTCGGTGACCATGGAAACACAGTTGGCCGGGGAAATCCATCCGGGTCCCGACACGCTTGTGTTCCCGTCAACCGGCAACTACGGGATCGGCGGGGCGTGGGTCGGCACTCGCATGGGCTACGATTCGGTGGTCGTGCTTCCCGAGCAGATGAGCAAAGAAAGATTTGAGCTTATCGAACGTTATGGCGGCAGATGCGTTAAGACCAAAGGCTGCGAATCCAGCGTGAGGGAGATCTACGAAGAGTGCAAAAGGCTCGCGGGCGGGCCGCACCTCAAAGTGCTGAACCAGTTCGAAGTAATGGCCAACTACCGCTTCCATTACTACGTCACGGGGAACACGGCGGTCGAACTCGTTCGCGCCCTGGGCGATCAGGGCATAGGCGACGGCACGTGCGGCGCGTTCGTGTCCGCCATGGGGTCCGGAGGAACGATCGCGGCCGGCGATAGGCTTAAAGAGGCTTTCCCTCGTTGCCTCATCGTAGGGCTTGAGCCCATCCAATGTTCGACGCTCTACAACAACGGGTACGGCGACCACGACATACAGGGCATTGGCGACAAACACGTTACCTGGATACACAACGTCATGAACATGGATTGCCTCATGTGCGTCGATGACATCGCGTGCAAGAAGGGGTTGCAACTGCTCACCGATCCCGTTGGGATGGAGTACCTTTCTCAAGAGGCCGGGATCGATGAAGAAAGCGTTCGCAAGTTGTCTCAGATATTCGGCATCTCGGGCGTCTGCAACTTGCTCGGGGCCATCAAAGCCGCGAAGTACTACGGAATGGGCCGCGAGAGTACGCTTGTCACGATATGCACCGATGCCATCGACAGGTACCACACAGTCATGAAGGACCTTGACGCGCGATTCGGAATTTTGGACACGCCAGAATCCAAAGCCCGGTTACATGGGGTTTTCCACGACGCGGGGCTTGACTACATCCAGGAGGGGACGGTCAACGCCCGCGATCGCTGGTTCAACCTCAAGTATTATACATGGGTCGAGCAGCAAGGAAAGCCCGTCGAGGACCTGGACGCGCAAAGAAGCCGTTCCTTCTGGGACGCCGAACGGGCCAAGGTTCAAGAGGTCGATCGAGGGCTTGCCCAAGCGCGGAGGACGTAGAGGGAAAGAAGCCCCCGGAAGGTAGCATATCCTCACGAGTGGAAATATCCCCATGGTACCCGACGTCAGTTTTGTTTTGGAGATGATATTCTATGATTTCCGTCGAGCAGAAACCCTATGTTGCTGAAGATCTCCTGAAGATGCGATGGGTTGGCAGCCCGGATCTTTCCCCTTGCGGCAAGTTCGTGGCTTTTGTAGTGAGCGGGATATCGGAAAAAGAAAATGCATACTTGTCCTCCATCTGGCTTTACGACTCCAACTGCGCGGAAGGCGAGCCTGCGTCCGCGAGGCAAATATCACATCGTGGAGGCGCCGATGTGAACCCGAAATGGTCGCCGAGCGGGCGCTCCCTTGCCTTTTTGTCAGATAGAGCGGGCACGGCGAGTCAGGTCTACGTGATGGGTAGGGATATGGGCGAAGCCCGTCAGGTCACCGCGATGCCGAAAGGCGTCGCCGACTTCTGCTGGCTTGACGACGCGACGCTCGTATTCAGCGCCAAGGAGGATATCGAGGAGCCCAAGACGCGCGAAGGTTCGACTGCCAGAAGGATCACCAGGCTCAAGTACAAGTTCAACGGCAGAGGGTATCTGGATGGGCTGTACACCCAGCTTTGGAAGGTGTCACTGAAGGAGACAGATGGAACGAAGACGCCCCAGCCGGAGAGACTCACCGAGGGTCCATACGACTGCGGAGGGCCTGTAGCATCGCCGA
>CAZMEF010000106.1:0-6470 GCA_964565305.1 uncultured Eubacteriales bacterium
ACTATCCCCTCCGCCGCGCTCAGCCCGAACGCGGATCCTCCCGTCAGAAACACGGCGTGCACTTGGTCCACTGTGTATGCGGGCCGCAAAAGATCTGTTTCTCGCGTGCCCGGAGCGCCGCCGATGACTGATACTCCGCCGCACGCTCCCTGTTCGGACAAGACCACTGTGATGCCGGTGAGCCCGGCCGGATCTTCCGCTTGCCCGACACGGATCCCCGGGACGTCGGCAATCGATCCTTTTCTTGGCCCCGTCAGATATTCCACAACGTTCCCTCCCCGGAGACTCGATCCTCGTGAACGTCCGCTGAAGCTCCACTGGCGCCTGAGACAGCACTAGCCCCTAAAACACCACTGCCGCCTGAGAAAAGGCCGGGGTGCGAGATATCCCGCGCCCCGGCGCCCACTTCCCTTTTTGGCGGGAATCTTCCCGCACTTCACTCGTGAAACCGCCGAACTCTAGAACAGTCCGATCACGCGGCCCTTCTCGTCAAGATCCATATGCGCTCCGGCGGGATCCGAGGGAAGGCCCGGCATGGTCCTCATCTCGCCGAGGAGCGGGTATAGGAACCCGGCGCCCATGGAGGCGCGGACCTCGCGAACGTTGATCCTGAAACCCTTGGGACGCCCCTTCAGGTTCGGATCGGCCGACAAGGACAAGTGCGTCTTGGCCATGCAGATTGGCAGCTTCCCGAAGCCAAGCTTGGTGTAGCGGCGGATTTGCCTTTCCGCGATAGGAGCGTAATCGACTCCGTCGGCACCGTATACTTTCATGGCGATGGCCTCGATTTTCTCCTTGATCGGGGCATCTAGCTCGTATAGGTGGTGGAACTGGGTCGGCTCTGTCTCGAGCACGTGGATAAGGGCCTTAGCCAGGTCAAGCCCGCCCTTTCCGCCTTCCGCCCAAACCTTGGAGATAACGGCGGCAGAAGCGCCCTGCTTCATGGACCTGTCGAGGACGTACTGAACTTCCTTGTCCGAGTCGGTCGGGAAGTGATTGAGCGCCACAATAACGGGAACCCCGTGCATGAGGACGTTCTGGATGTGCTTATCGAGGTTCTCGCAGCCCTTATCAAGAGCCTCCATATTCTCCTTGGACAGAATCGCCGTGTCGAGGGGCTTGCCCGGGACGACTCTGAGCGCGCCGCCGTGCATCTTCAGCGCCCTGATGGTGGCGACCACGACAGCCGCGTCGATCTTCAAGCCGCTGTAGCGGCACTTAATGTTGAACATCTTCTCGGCGCCGATGTCCGCGCCAAATCCGGCTTCCGTGAGAGTGTAATCTGCAAGCCTTGTCGCCATCATGTCGGCGAGGATCGATGAGTTGCCGTGCGCGATATTCGCGAACGGTCCCGCATGGACGAACACCGGGGTGTTCTCAAGGGTCTGAATGATGTTCGGCTTGATCGCGTCGCGCAGAAGAACGGCCATCGCGCCGCCGCACTTGAGATCGCCCGCCGTAACGGCATGCCCGTCGTATGTATAACCGACAACGATCCTTTCAAGCCGCTCGCGGAGATCTTTTAGTCCAGTTGTCAGGGCGAGGATGGCCATGACCTCGGACGCGACCGCTATATCAAAACCGGTCTCGCGGACAATGCCGTTTTCCGAGCCGCCGAGACCGATGACGATCTTGCGGAGGGAACGGTCAGAAACGTCGATAACCCTCGGCCACGTGATGGTGAGGGGATCGATGTTCAAAGGATTTCCGTGAAGAAGGCTTGCGTCCAAGAAAGCGCCGAGGAGGTTGTGTGCAAGGGCCACTGCGTGCGTATCGCCGGTAAAGTGCAGGTTGAAATCCTCCATTGGCACGCACTGGGCGTATCCGCCGCCGGCCGCTCCACCCTTGATTCCGAAAACAGGTCCAAGTGATGGCTGCCTGATGGTGTTGATAACCTTCTTACCAAGTATCCCCATCGCTTGACCCAACCCGATGCAGGTGGTGGTCTTGCCCTCTCCCAACGGGGTCGGGGTAATAGCGGTGACGACGACATACTTGCCTTGTGGGCGGTCTTTCAGTTGATCGAGGAGCTCAAGGGACACCTTCGCTTTGTACTTACCGTAATTTTCGACCAGATCGTCGGGGATTCCCAAAGCCTCTGTGATCTCATTGACGGGTTTCATCACCGAAGCCTGGGCGATCTCGATATCCGACTTCAACTCAATACTCCCCCTTCCGTGTTCGTGACCAAAGGCTCAAATACACCTAGTAGAATATCACAATAACGAAAATACGCGAGCGCGCGTTGATGGCTCGCCTCACACCATACGCGCCCAAAACGTCTAGCTGCCGCCAGCAGCCTTGCAAGACTGCCAAAGGAACACTGCCAGGAATCCTATCAAGACGAAGAGAAGGTCCGTCTTGTTCAGCAGCTTCTTCGGCTTTTGTTTGGATACGGCGGGGCTTGCCGCCGTTTCGGCCTCGCGCCTTTCCTCGTATTCGCGAAACTGAGGCCCTAGGGCTTTTTCGAGATCCGCTTCCCTCGGCCCGTCGTAACGCCGGCGCTCATTGTCGCTCAATCGATCACCACCCTAGCGTTGTTTGATACCACCGCACGGCCTGCTTTGATGACAGTGTGCACCAGAGACGTCCCGAAGCGGTAGGCAACTTCCCTAAAATCCCCCGTATCGAAGATGACCGCATCCGCTTGGTACCCTGGAACCAGACGACCCGCGCGGCCCGATAGCCCGCACGCACATGCGGCATTCCACGTCGCGGCGGAGAAAGCCTCTTCCGGAGTCAACCTAAGCGTAGAACAAGCCAAGGTCATGATGAGGGACATGGACATAGCTGTTGAGGTGCCGGGGTTAAAGTCTGTCCCCAAAGATACCGCCGCGCCGGCATCGATCAGGGCCCGACCCGGAGCCCCCGGGCATTCGCCGAGATACACGGACGTTGCGGGAAGAAGCACGGCAACCGTATCGCATTCCGATAGCGCTTTGATTCCCGCTTCCGAAACTTTGATCAGATGCTCACACGACGCCGCGCCCAACTCGCAGGCCAACTCGGTTGCCCCTGTCCAGGCGAGCTCGTCGGCGTGAATTTTCATGCCGAAACCCAGATCGCGGGCGGCCTCAAGGACACGGCGCGATTCTTCCACAGTGAACGCGCCCTTATCACAGAAAACGTCGACAAACCGGGCAAGATCCAAGCCCTTCACAGCCGGCAGCATTTCAATGACCTGGCGTAGATAGCCTTCGCGATCCGACGAAAACTCTGATGGCACAGAATGCGCGCCCATGAAAGTGGATATCACCTCGACGGCGTGGACTTCGTTGCAGCGGGCGGCGACTCTAAGCTGTTTGAGTTCTGTTTCAGGATCCAAGCCATAGCCGCTCTTGGCTTCCACCGATGTCGTCCCGTTGGATAGCATATCATCGAGGAACCCCATGGCCCTCACGTAGAGGTGATCGGCGGACGCCGCCCTCGTGGCGCTCGTCGTGCTTTGTATACCACCGCCTGCCGCCGCAATTTCCAAATAACTGCGCCCTTCGCACCTCATTCCGTACTCTGACGCTCTCCAGCCCGCGAAGACCAGGTGGGTGTGGGGATCGACAAAGCCCGGCGCCACAACGCGACCCCCGGCGTCGATGACGGTCGGCCCCCCAGTTGAGCCTTGGCCGCAGGGCGGAGATACGCGCGGCACGACTTCCGTATCGAACCCCACGGCAGCAAACACTTCTTGAGCGGGGCCGGCGGCCACCACTTTGCCGCTGCCGAAGGCTAAAGCCGCGTTTTCAACCAGACCGATGTCTCGCATCGCCCTCCCGCGCTTGGGTCCCGTGACGCTCGCGGGCCCCATGGTGAGCAGTTGACTTATGTTCGTCACTAAAACGTCAACACCGGTCCCCATATCCTTCTCACCTCAAACCATAAATACTTCCCGGAAATGTCCGATCGGTTCGTTTCGGGGGCACTGCTGATCTGCTAACGCAGTTCCCCGCACGCTTCCTCAACAACGCGGACCAGTTCCCCCGACAAGACTAACCGCCGCATGGCGGCCAGGTCGCCCGCCATCTCGCGATCGCAGGTCAATTCGTCGACCTCAGACCGGATCAATTGCATCGCCGCGGCTCCCCCCGGCGACAACTTGTCGAGCGAGCCTCGAAGCGAAAGCGCCTGCGCTGCCGCAAAGCACTCTATCGCAAGAATATCCGCAACGTTTGACGCGATCTGCCTGGCTTTCCTGGCTCCGATCGTGCACATGCTCACGTGGTCTTCCTGGCCCGCGGAAGTGGAGACGGTGTCCACACCCGCGGGGTGAGCAAGAACCTTGTTCTCGGACGCGAGCGCCGCCGCGGTGTATTGGACCAGCATGAACCCGGAGTTCAACCCGCCCTCTCTGGTGAGGAATAACGGCAAACCGTCGGGGCCCTCCATAAGCCGGGCTGTTCTTCGTTCGGAGATGTTGGCCAGAGAGCATATTGAGGCCCCCAGATAATCGGCGGCCACCGACAGCGGTTGCCCGTGGAAATTGCCTCCCGAAACCACGTGCCCGTCGGGGAACACCAAGGGATTGTCAGTAGCGGACCCGCTTTCGATCTCCACGATTTGAGCCACATGGTCGATACACTGCCGGACGGCGCCGTGGACCTGAGGAGCGCAACGCAACGTGTACGGGTCCTGCACCCGTATCTCTCCTTGATGAGTAGTCAACTTTGAACCTTCCAGAAAGCGTCGAAGGTTCCAAGCGGCGTCGATAGCCCCTCCGTGCGGGCGTCCGCCAATCAGACGCTCATCATAGGCGTCAACTATCCCCCTCACCGATTGAACGGTTAGGCCGGCTGCGATGTCGGCCGTCTTGGCCAGCAAGCGCGCTTCCTCGATAGCGATGGCCAGCACCCCGGCCGTCATCTGAACGCCGTTTGTGAGGGCAAGCCCCTCTTTGGCGGCGAGCGATATGGGTTCCAAACCCACGGTTCGAAGGGCTTCCAGCCCGGGCATGGGTCCCTTTTGGCCATAATCCACCCAGGCCTGTCCACCACCGAGCAACACCAAAGAGATGTGGGAGAGCGGGGCCAAATCCCCGCTCGCGCCGACAGAACCTTTCTGCGGCACAACCGGCACAACGCCCCTATTCAAAAGCTCTAGAAGCGCTTGTACCAACGACACTCGCACGCCCGACATGCCCTTGGCGAGAGCGTTCGCTCTCAATAGGATGGCCGCCCGCACTTCCTCGGGTGAAAACGGCTCCCCTACGCCTGTGGCGTGGCTCTTGACCAAGTTTTCTTGGAGGGCGGATAGGGCCTCTTCTCCGATTGACACATCGGCGAACTTACCGAACCCTGTGGTGATACCGTAGATCTTGCGTCCGTCGCGGATGATCTGTTCCACGGCCTGTCTTGATTTTTGAACCTGTTCAATCGCTTTCTCAGTCAAACACGCCTTTTCGCGGTCCCGAGCCACCGCGACTATCTCGCTGATATGCTTTGGTTCTCCGTCGACAGCGCAAACCATGTCTACCTACCCCTTTTGGCGCCATCTCTTATCACCACGCGAACAGAACGCTCTCTCGCGAGGCCGCCGAGACCGTCCATGACCTGTGCAAAAGAGAGACCGCCTAAGATTTCCCCGTAACTGAACACGTTTTCGCCTGAGTCGTGAAGGTGCGCCTGTATCTCGCCCACTGTGTCAAACGAATCGAATAGGGTGATGTACCGGCCAAGACTCGATTTCTTCATCCTCATGAAATCTTCCTCTAGAGCGGCCTTTCGTGACGGGTCCGACGCGACGGATTCTATCTCGCGCCACACTTTTTCGGAGAACTCCTCTGGGGCGACACTTTGGCAGACCATCGAGCCGAACGCATAATCCGGCCAAGCCTCGTAAGTGGTGTGGAGATCGTCGACAAGCCCTTCCTCGTAAGCCTCGGTGAAAAACGCTGAGCTCTTGCCGAACAGCATATCCAGGAGTATCGAGGCGGAAAGCTCCTGGTTCAGTAGGTCCCTACCGGACGCCCCGGGCGGGTCGCCCTTCCAGGCAATGTGGACTAGCGGAGTCGGAACGGGAAGGCGCACGTCCCTGTCCCCTCCGACGCCAAGCGGCTCGAGCGGCCGCACCCTTTGGGGGATGAGACCGGCGCTGTCGGCCCCGTGGCCCCCCAAGAGCGAATCGGGCATGGCGTCACTTATGTACCCAAAAGCCTCATCGGGCTGGAAGTCGCCGGCCACGAAAACGCTCATGTTAGACGGCCTGTAGAAGGTGTTATGACACTTATAGAGCAACTCATCGGTGATGAGCCTAATGGAATCCTTGGTACCGGCGATGTCCAGCCGGACAGGATGGACAGAATAGAGGGCTTCCAACGTCTCGCGCGCTAGACGAGCCCCGGGATCGTCCTCGTACATGCCTATCTCCTGCCCGATGATCCCCTGCTCCTTCTCGACGGATTCCTTCGTGAAGAAGGGGTTGAGCGCCACCTCCATCAGTAGCCGCAAAGCATGGGCGAAATTCTCCAAGGTCCAGAAGAG
>CAZMEF010000107.1:0-6450 GCA_964565305.1 uncultured Eubacteriales bacterium
CCGTCAGGCGTGTTCCCGGTCCCAACTGGACCTTTGCCACAACCTGAGCGACCGTCGGAACTCCTTCCACGTTGGCTTGTTTGAGGGTCGACAGGTAATTGTTCACCAAAAGCGCAGCCAAGACCCCGAACAACACCGCTATGACTATCCAGATCCGCGACTTTAGCATGGTCTATCCCTTTCAGAAGCTGCCGTGCCGGCTTGTTTGAGTATCTCTACCTAATGATCTTTATCGGACTCCTCGGGCAGCCGTTCAACTCGTTTTCGGTCTCTTCGCCCGAGCGCCTTCCGGTGACGACCTCGCTCACTCGCTCCTCATCACTATCCGCGAACTCATCGCGAACGGGTTACCCACCAAGTTGCTGATTATCGGAGTAACTATGTTAAGCGAGTAACTCAGAGTGAGATCTACCCACACTTCGCTGCTTCCTACGCTGTCTCGCTGGAATACCAACCCCAACCTGCCACTCTCAAGCGACGCAAGCCTGCCTTTCACCCAAGGCGTCAACGTGTCCGCGACCCAAAGCGGAAGCTGGCCTTCTGAGATGCTGTCTGCGGTGCAGTGGATGGACGCGTAGCGCGCGCCTTCTTTGACGAGGCTTTGAAGCTCCAGGTACGCGGACAAAATGCGACCGCCTTCCATGATAGAGAGGAGAAGGAATATGATGACGGGCAGGATTAGGGCAAACTCGACCACAGCTTGACCTTCTGATCTTCGCGCGATCTGTTTCACTGATTCACCCCGCCCTGAAAACAGGTATCGCCGCAAGATGGTGCGCGGCATGGATTGGGGAGGGCCGCAGGGCGCCCTCCCACTTCGCTCTATTGAATGACCGCAGCCGTAATGCCGTTGTACATGTTGATCAAAGCTGTCTTGAGTCCGGGGAACGCCACGATCACCAGTATCACCAGCAGGGATATTACCAGAGCGTATTCGACCATTCCCTGCCCTTTCTCAGAACCCAATCTTTGACCGGACAACTGTTCTGGCATAGCACCCCTCCGTCGGGCTTACTTCTGCCCGTGCCCCCGGCGCGCGGAGTTGGGCCGCTAGAGGACCTCACTCTACGTGCCTGACGGAGTTCCTCCGACCTTGGTTGTGATCTCGTTGAACACGGCCACCAACGCTGTCCTCAAGCCCGGAAACGCCGCGATCACCAAAATAGCGATGAGCGCGATGATGAGAGCGTACTCGACTAGACCCTGCCCGTCTTCCTTGGAAATCTTGCTGGAAAACCACGCCTTCAGATACGTGAACATGCTTGTACCTCCCTGACTGGACTGGTTCCGCTGCGCTATAAGCCCGCGACCGCGGTTCGTATGACCGTATTGTGCGGCCCGGGGCCCTCCTCGCGCGATTATGCGAGTTATGCGAGAGGTAGGATTACAAAGTGATCATCGACATCCGAGAGGAGGGCAGTTCACCGGGAAACAAGCGGGAGGTAGGTCTTTGGACCCGTTTTCTGGCGATCATCCAACCGGGCCTGCTCACCATCGTACGCCTTCGCGAGCAGGCCCTGGCAACGGACTTGTAACGTACTTGTAACGGACTGGTAACGGAAAAGAAGGTTTAGAGCCCTTCCACAAACGCTTTCAGCCGCCTGAGCGCTTCAATAATGACCTCGTCTGCGGTGGAGAACGACAGCCTGACGAAGCCTTCGCCGTATTCCCCAAATCCGGCGCCGTGAACCACAGCGACGCGGGCCTCTGTCAGAAGCTTCATGGCGAAGTCAAACGAACTCATGCCAAACGACTGTATGTTGGGGAAAGCGTAGAAAGCGCCGCCCGGACGAACCGTCTCTATGCCCGGGATAGCCTTCAACCCATCCACAATCATGTCCCGCCTTGCTCTGTAGCGCTCCACCATTTTGGCGACTTCATCTTGCGGCCCGGTAAGAGCGGCGACGGCAGCCTTTTGCACGACCGCGGAAACGCATGAGGAATTGGCCTCTTGCACCTTGGTCATGGCGGCGATTACGTGCGCGGGCCCCGTGACAAAACCGGCGCGCCACCCGGTCATGGCATACGTCTTGGAGCACGAGTTGATTGTGACCACGTTGTTTTGGAATTCAGGCACAGAGCCCAAACTGAAATGGACGTTGCCATCGTAAAGAATCTTCTCGTAGACCTCATCCGCGAGGACTAAGAGGTTATGCCTTAGGGCCACCTCGCCTATCCCCAACAGTGTTTCTTTCGGAAGCACCGAACCGCAAGGATTGCTAGGGGTGTTGTAAAGGATCATTTTGGTGCGCGAGGTGATCTTGGATTCGATCTCCTCCGGGTCTGGGGCAAAGCCCAAAGACTCGCGTAGAGGCACAGACACGATTATCCCGCCGGCGAGGGCGATTTGGCCCGTGTAGTTCGACCAGTAGGGGTCGGCGACGATGACCTCGTCTCCCTTGTTTAGGACCGCCAACGCCGCGCACTGCAACGCTCCGACTGCACCGACCGTCATGATGGTCTGGGTGTAAGGATCGCAGGCGATTCCATTGTCGCGTAAGAATTTCTGCGCGATGGCTTCTTTCGTTTCGGGAGTGCCCGCTGTCGCGGTGTAGTGGGTGTGCCCTTCGGCGGCAGCCTTGTACGCCGCTTCCACTATGTGACTAGGGGTGTTGAAATCCGGATCTCCGATTTCGAGGTGCATGACGTCTGACATTTGATTGGCTGCGTTGAATATCTTGCGAATCTCCGAGGGCGGCATCGCTGCCACTACTTCGGACGGCCTCTCGCTCATCATCAATCCCCCTTCGTCCTTAACTATACACTGACGAATGGGTGCGTGACTATGCGATATCGGGGTGTTAGGAAGAGAGAATATCTTGTTCCTGTTTGAGACATGTTGCTATATAGTCCGCAACCATATAGAGCGTCGCTTGACCGTGAAAGAGCATCTGACCATCCCTTACCGCAACCGGCAGACTGATCTCTTTCTTCTGGACCGCGCCGACTATGGCTTCGTAAGGCCCAGCCGCTTCATCGTCAATATCGAGGTAGCGGCATTCCATCCGCCTCTGTCCAAAGCGTCTGTAGAGTTGTGGAATGTACCCTTTCACGATTTCCTCTTGGCTGCGTGAGCCGCAGCAACCTGTCCTGATCCTGATTTTGCGCGAGCCCAGAATGATAATGCGAATCATGAGCGCCCACCTCTTCTGAAAACGATGTGCCATACTATGCGGATTCGGTCCGACGCGGCACCGTAACAGAATTCCTGTAACCATCAAATGGGACGCAACATAATGTGTTGACGAGCGCCACCAAGCGTGGCGAACCAGATGAATCAGAAGGAGGCAACAGGGTATGAAGACCCCGAAAGCAATGGGGCTACCTTTCGTCCCGGACCCGAACCTGCCTATCAGGCCGGACCAGTTCCGATGCGAGTGCGTCTGCGTGGAGGTGCAGAAGGTACTTGATGCCCGCAAGCAGATCGACTGCGATGTGTTTTTCAGGTTAGTGCAGTTCGCCGCCGAATCCCCCTCTATCCCGTTAATCAACGTTGATCGGACCCCGTTCACTACTGTCGACTGGCAACCCACAGACGACATCATCTGCCTGAACGCAGTCTTTGCGGAGAACGGCAAGGAGCAGATTTTCGTCATCGAGAAGCCGCCGGTAGATTTCGAAGTGATGCCCCTTGGGGGCATACCGCCTGCGGCTGAGATCATCACCAGAGTCACTCCGGGCACAAACAACTGTCCAATCTGGAACCCAGACCTAGACTGCAGGGTCAGAGACACTGTTCTGGTTCAGCTCCAGAACAACACAGCGGGCAGAACTCCGTCCACCGGGTGGCTTGAAATATGCCCTGTGGGATTCATGAAGGATCTGGTCTTGTTCTTCCCTGATCAGGAGTTGGTAGGTCAGGTCAGCGTCAAGACCGAGTCACACTGGGAGATCTTAGCTTGCGACGTTGACGTATGCCTGAGCGTGCTACGGGCCAGCGTGACGGTGGGCGCACAGATCATCGTCAAGAGCTGGGCCGATGTCCAACTGGTCACCACCGCGTTCGGTGAGTGCGATTGGGAGCTGATCCCCCCGCCCTTCGCGGAGAACCCGTGTCTGGAGTTCGTGAACAGGCCATTCCCGCCGTTCAACCCGCCCCAGCTCCAAGACTATTACGAGCCGCCGTGTGAGATCCCTCCCGTGCCTGATGTGTGCAAGAAGCCGCCAAGACGGAGATAGATAGTTGGCTCAAGATTGATGATTGTTCAGAGATGGGTGATTGCTCGAAAACAGGCAATTGACCGGAGGTAGATGGTGAGCCGGGAGGGCGCTTCTCCCGGCTTCTTTCTGCCTGTTGGAACCCGGTCTGGCTACTGGATCCCGATATCGCCGCCCTCGACCATCCGCTCCACATAACGAAGGTACTCCTCCGCCAGGTCCCGGGTGGGCTTTGCGCCCTTTTTGGACAAGACCTCTTGCACGTGGTTGAGCGCCGCGGCAGGCGACTCTTTGAGCAGACGCGCGAGCGACTCAGTTTCCGCGTCAGGTTCCTTGCTGAGGAGCCGCTTCGGGGTAGGTATGGCGGGTGACGTCCCAGAGTACCCGCTAATGACGTGCGGTGGAGCCGCAGGCTTAGTCTCCCGACCGTTGTCCGACACGCTTTCGACAAGAGCCCACGCAGGCGTATCTCCTCGTTTGCCGCGCATGCGTATGGCGGCTGCCCTACCGGCTGGAGTCATCACGGCGAGCTGGCGTTCCCAAGGAGAAGACAGCTGACTTGGCATGGGCGTCATCGGGCGATCGCGTGAGCCCTCAACGGGAGCGCCGTTGCCTTCGACGGCAGGCTTCAGAAACCTCTGCTCCGGCGTGGATTCGATATGATCGGGCGGAGGGGGCGGACTCTCCGCAGGCACCAGAGGAAACGTCCGCGTGACTTCGTTCTCCCTTTCGTCAGGCGCGTGTGGCCCGTCTTTTCGCTCATCGTCGCCACGGGGAGGCGGAGGAGGTATGGGTGAGAGTATGCCGGTAGGGGCCGGCAAAAGCTCAAGTCCAGAAGTTGAAGCTTGCGCCGGCACCGACACGGCGGATGTTGATCTAGCCGAGCCTTCCAGAAGCGTGTATACATGTTGCGGAATGGGCTTGGCGCAGAAGTGGCTCAGAATGGCATCGCAGACAGAGTACCCTAGAGTCTCGAGAAACGGCTCGACGTAGCCGTCGATCAAGGGGATGGACAGCAAAACCGACGGGGCCGAGGCCTCTGCCACCCACTTGTCGTGTCGCGTCTTCACCGCCTGCACGAGCCCGAGACTGGACACCCTTGAGAAACCCAAACCAACCTCTGTCTCGCGGACAGACAGGTGTCCCGCCAGACTCCAACTGCTGCAAAAGACCTGCCACCAGGGGTAGACTGCCAAAGGCCGAAGCTGCCCCGAAGCGGCTTGGGCGGGCAGGATGAACAGCGCGATGTCCCGGTATGCAAGGCTTTGGTCGGAGGTGGCTTCGCTTGGCCTGCCGGCGGAGTCGGACTGGAAAGTGACGTCGGCTCCGGATATCCAGAGGAGCCGCTCGAGCAAGCGGGCCTCTGATGCCACCTTCATGCCGAGGCGACTGCCCGATCCCTTGTCCGGATTGATCGACCGTATGAGGATCTGTTTTCCGAGCAGCGGTGGGTACGCTGAGAACACTCCGGCCGCCTTCTCGTACCTGTAAGGAACGCTGAAAATGCGGCACGCATTCTCAAGCGCGTCTGCCGGAGGACACAGGGCGCCTGAGATGACTTCAGAATTGTTGAGGAGCAGGTACATATGAAACGCCTCCTTCCCCCCAAGTTATGCAAATTGGGGGGAAGGCGTCTTCTGTCTACTTCTTCACGAAGATCTCGACCACAAAGTAGAAGGACGAACCCGGCCTCTTGACGACGCCGATGCCAACGTCGGTCCACGCTGGCTCGAGAATGTTCTCCCTGTGGCTCTTGCTGTTCATCAAGATGGTGTGAGCCTGCTGCGGGGTGCTTCCCTGCGCGAGATTCTCTCGGGACAGCCTCACCGAGATCCCGAAGTAGGAAAGCATGCTGCCTGAGTAGCCGTAGTTTCCGCCGTGTCCGTAGTATCCGTTCGCGGCCATGTCTTCGCCTTTGGCTCGGGCCACGGCGACGATCCTCGGGTCGAGGTTGACGGGAGACAGTCCCCGGCTGGTCCGCTCTTTGTTGATTAGCTGCCACACGGTCTGCTCAAAGGCGCTGGGGATCGCGGCCTGGATGGAACCTTTCGGAAGCATACCTGGAGTAGATGGGTTCGTCGGGTTAGCCGGCGTCGTTGGGTTAGTCGGGTTGGTAGGATTGCTAGGGTTGGTGGGGTTGCTCGGGTTTGACGGATCCGTTGGCGTTGTAGGGCTAGACGGAGTTGTGGTAGAGGATCCGGGCAGTTTGCCGAACCGGGCAAGGTACCAAGCGTCGTATGCGGCCTGCTGGGCAGGCGTAATTGCATAGGCGGGGCCCGCGATGCCGAGTAG
>CAZMEF010000108.1:0-6314 GCA_964565305.1 uncultured Eubacteriales bacterium
TTCGGCAGGACGAAAGCGGTCATGCCCTTGATCTCCGCCACGTGGATCTCTTCCTTGAGCAGATCATCGCGAAGTAAGATCCTATCCACAGCCGGCACCCTCTTTCGCCCGCAAGGAGTAAACGGCTTTCAACTGAACTTGACCTGCAACGCGCGCAACGTCCTCTTTGGTCACCTTCACAACCCTCGACACCAAGTCTTCCTCGGATGCGGGGCCTCCGGTGATCTCCGCCGTGAGGAGACGCCTGACGAGAGCCCCTTGGGAATCGCTTTCAGAACGGTAGCGGCGCAGCAGCCCCGCACGGGTGCTATCCATTTCCTCGTCGCTGATGTCACCGGCTTTCATAGCCGCTGCCTGAGCTAGGATCAGGTCCTTCGCCCTGTCCTTGTCGGGGTCGGACACGCCGGCAACGGCTACGACCAACCCGCGCCACGCGTTCAGGCTGCTGTCGGCGAAATAGCAGATTTGTTCCTTTTCCCTCACGTTGCGGAACAACTTTGAGTGCGGGAAGCCACCCAGAATGCCGTCGTAGAGGATGAGAGCGGGAAAGTCGGGGTGACCTTCTCGGATGCCCGTGGCAAACGCCATACAAAGGACAGTTTGTTCGCCCGAAAGAAAATCCTCCACTTCGATGGTCGCGTCCGGCATAGCAGACGGGGTGAGCAGTGCCGCGTCGTTCGCGCCGGCTACCCTCCCCAGCGGGAACTCAAGGCTGACCCTCTCAAGGATCTCCCCAAGTTCTCTGACGCCCTGCCCGACAGCGTAAATGCAGATGGGCACTTCCGAAAGGAGTTTTGCCCAGGAAAGCCAGGTCTCTTTGGGATCAAGTCCATCCAGGTCCTCTATTTTGCCCCAACCCGGCAACCCGTCGGGAGATCCGCCGGATATGATTTCCATCAACCTTACCGTGGCGTATCTTGTGCGGTTGTTGATGATGCCTAAGATATCCCGCCTGTGCTCCTCCCTTTCCATTTCGAAACGGTCTTTCGGATACGCTCCGTGTTCGAGGTAAGGTTTGGTCGCGAGGCTCCAGATGAAACTCATGGCCTTCGCGAGGCTCAGCCCGTCGTCATCGCCCAAGATGCCGGGGTCGATGAAGTCCGGCGAAGGAAGGTCGATCCCAAACCTCGCCACCTGGACGGGCCCTATTTTGGTCGTGTCCGCGCCCACCCCCGCCCCGTACATGCTTTCCAGGCGGCGGGAAATATCTCGCAAACCCGGCAGACCGGCAATCCCTCGTTTGGCGAGCCTGGGCACGAGCGCAACGCCGGTGACGGTTTTCCGCGCGATTGGCACCTTGCAGAATATATCGATAGATAGCGTCTTCCAGCGGTCATCAACGAGGTAACGATAGGTAAGTCCCGGACCCAGTTCGAGGGACTCGAAACGCTTCTCCTGCTTAGGGTTCAAAGTCGGATTACACCACCAGTTTGTCGTCTTCGTCAGCCAAGTTCCTCGGATAGTGGGTAAGGCTTTGTGCCCCATTGGCCGTGAGCACCATGTCGTCCTCGATCCTAACCCCACCCTTGCCGGGCAGGTAGATGCCGGGCTCGATGGTGAAGGTCATCCCGGTTTCCAAAGGAACGTGGTTCGAGGCCACGATGTACGGCTCCTCGTGAATCTCTAGACCCAAACCGTGCCCCGTACGGTGGGTGAAATAGTCGCCGTATCCGTAAGAAGCGATTACGCCCCTGGCGAGGGCGTCGATCTCGGCCCCTGTCATGCCGGGCTTGGCGTTAAGCCTAGCGTGCTCCTGCGCTTCTTGCACTATCCTGTAGACGCGCTCCATCTCCTTGGAGGACTTGCCGCCGACAGCCCAGGTTCGGGTGATATCGCCCCAATACTCATCCACGGATACGGTGAGGTCCAGCCAAACGATGTCCCCGTCCGCAACGGGCTCAACAGAAGTGCCCGCGTGAGGCACCGCGGTGCTGGGTCCCGTGGCCAGCGCCATATGAACTGCTCCAGCGCCCCTCGCCTTCAGGAGCTGCTCGATCTCAGACGCGACGTCGACGGCGCGGACTCCTGCCACAAGGAGGCGTCTCGCCATGTCCACCCCTTTGTCGCATAGAGAACATGCCTCCTGCATACTGGCGAGTTCGGATTCATCCTTTGCCATGCGTAGGCGCTTCATGATAAGTCCCGCGTCCGCGAAGGGGAACTCGCCCATGGCGTCCCTCATGAGGGAGTATTCAAGCATGCGCGCGGCCCGGTATTCGAGCGCCCATCCTCCCCCCTTGCCGGTGAAAACACTGTTGAAGGCTGATAAAGGTCCTTCTTCATCAGTGTAAGAGCACTGTCGGAAATCGATTCGAACGCCGTTTTCGATCAGGTTTTCGGCGGCGACCTCACCTTTTACGATCTCAAAACCGGGCATGAGAAACGTGGCGGTTCCCACGCTTTCCACAGCCAGTATGGAAGGCCGCTCCGACAATCCCATTCTAAGGCCGGTCATATAGAAAAGATTCGGTCCCGGCATGAGAATGAGCCCGGTGAGACCCTCCTTTCGGACCTCTTCCAAGAGTCTTTGCCAGCGTTCTTCGGTCATGAGCGGATCCTCTCTTTCAGCTACCTTGATTGTTCCCTGCCGCGCGCCCCTACCCCCTACTGCGTGACGGCCTTTTGGGCAACGAAATATACCCTCGACGATTTCTCGGACGCCTTGTTGTAGGTGCACGACTCGTAGGCCGCAAGCACTTCAAACCCGGCGTCGTTGAGCCACAGGACGTGGTCTTCAAGAGGATAGGCCCTTTCCCTATGCACTTCGTCGAACCGCGTCCACGTGTCATCGTCCTCTTTGATAAACCCGGTGAGCTGCACGCGCCACCATTTCTTCGCGGCGTCGTAGTGGTCGCTCCATATTAGGAAGTGGTCCCGCCCCTCCATGATGCTAACTTCGGACGGTATCGATGAGAGCCTGTTCTGCGTGTTGACATCGAATATGAAAAGACCGCCGGGGACAAGCGCGGCGCTGACAGATTTGTATGCCGCCTGCAGATCTTGAGGCTCTAGAAGGTAGTTCATGCTGTCGAAAACTGAAAACGCGGCGTCAACAGGTTCTTCCAGCTTGAAACGCCGCATGTCTTTTTGGATGAAGTTCGCGTAAAGCCCGTGGGACCGGATCTTTGCGCGAGCGATATCCAGCATGTTAGGTGAGGCGTCCAGTCCTGTGACCCGGTATCCGTTTGAGGCGAACAAAAGCGTCATACTACCCGTTCCGCAGGCAAGGTCGAGGACGGTGCTTGGCGTCAGCTCGTGAACACGCCAAAGCGAGGTTATGTAATCGGCCCACCTGGAATATGGGACGTCGGCCATGATCCTGTCATAAACCTCAGCAAAGCGGACATAGGGCTTGGTCGACGGTCTGGGCACGGGCCTCACCTCCCGGCAAGTAGTATTCGCCGGGCGGTGGGAGCAGTCCTTGTGAAAAGACCGCCGGTTGCCCGACGGTCTGCTTTACGATATGACACTCGCTCTTACCCATCCGCCCCGTTCTCCGGTACCGGCTGGACGCGCGGCGTCTTATCCGGAAGGATGTCCTTCCTGTCGACATCCTTGGTGCCCCGGGCATCGGCCGCTACGCTCTCGGGGGCTTCTACCGGCGCAGCCTCTTCCTGAGGAATGGGCTTGCCCGAGAATATGGCCTCGAGGTCCTCGCCCTTGAGGGTCTCGCGATCTAAGAGAGCTTCCGCTAGCGCGTTCAGGGTCTCCCGCTTATCCTTCAGTATGGTCATGGCTCTGCCGTAGCACTCACGTATGGTCTTCCGCTCTTCCTGATCGATCTCGGCCGCGACTTCCTCTGAGAAATCACGCTCGCGCCCGATGTCCCTGCCGAGGAACACCTGGCCCTCTTTTCGACCGAACGTAAGCGGTCCCAGTTTCTCCGACATTCCAAACTCCATTATCATCCTGCGGACCAGACGCGTAGCCACTTCAAGGTCGTTAGCCGCTCCGCTGGAGACATCCTCGAAAACCAAGTCCTCCGCCGCTCTGCCCGCAAGAGTAGCGGTGATCCTGTCCAAGATCTCGGCCTTCGTCACAAGGTACCTGTCTTCGATCGGCAACTGTAGCGTATATCCGAGCGCCGAACCGCGTGACACGATGGTGACCTCGTGGACCGGATCTGTGTTGGGCAGCACTTTCGCCACTAGGGCGTGAGCGGCCTCATGAAACGCGATTACCCGCTTTTCTTTTGGATTCAGGAGCCTGGATTTCTTCCGCGGCCCCGCCACCACGCGGTGGGTGGCTTCTTCCAGTTCTTCCATACCGATACGCCGCTTGCGGTGACGCGCTGTCAAGATGGCGGCTTCGTTCACCACGTTCTCCAAATCGGCAGGCGTGAACCCGGCGGTCCCTTTGGCCACAGTCTCAAGTTCGATTTCCTTGGACAAAGGCTTCCCGCGAGTATGAACCTTGAGAATGGCGACGCGCGCCTTGAGATCGGGCTTATCAAGCACAACCTGACGGTCGAACCTACCCGGCCTGAGAAGAGCCGAGTCAAGAATGTCCGGCCGGTTGGTCGCGGCCATCACGATGATGCCCTGGTTGGTGCTGAACCCATCCATCTCGACCAAGAGCTGGTTCAATGTCTGCTCACGCTCGTCGTGGCCACCGCCCATGCCAGCGCCTCTCATGCGTCCCACAGCGTCAATCTCGTCGATAAAAACGATGGCAGGCGCTCTCTTTTTGGCCTGCTCGAACAGATCTCGAACCCTCGCGGCGCCGACTCCTACGAACATTTCCACGAAGTCAGAGCCGCTTATCGAAAGGAAGGGCACGCCGGCCTCGCCCGCCACCGCTCTCGCGATGTAGGTCTTGCCTGTTCCCGGAGGTCCGAACAGAAGCACTCCCTTAGGGATCCTGGCGCCTATCTCCACGTATTTCTTCGCGTGCTTAAGGAAATCGACGACTTCCTGAAGCTCCTCCTTGGCCTCTTCGCATCCTGCAACATCCTCGAATGTCACCTTGTCGTGCACATCCGACTGCAGACGCGCCCTTGATTTGCCGAACTGCATGACCTGCTTTCCGCCGCCCTGGCTTTGCTGCATCATGTAGAAAAACAAAGCCGCCATTACGAGCACGGGAATCATATTGCTGAGAAGCGTCAACCACAAAGAGGGCCCGGGAGGCAGTTCGAACCTGACCAAAGCGCCGGAAGCGACCAGTTTCTGGTACAGGTCAGGATCCCCGGGGACTATGGTCTGGAACTTGGTGCCGTCTTTCAGACTGCCCTCGACTTTGGTCTGGTCGATGATCGTGACAGAAGCGACTCTGCTACTCTCGACATACCCTATGAAAGTGTTGTAATCGAGATCGTTGTACTTGTCCGACGGAGTGAACAAGTCGGCAAGCGAAATCATCACGAATATCAACAGCGCATAAACCGCGAGGCTGCGCCACAGTTTGCTGTTCATGTCATCGCCCCCTTCTCCCCACGAATAAACCCGACCAGAGGTCGGGCGAGACTTTCAAATCTTAACATAAGTCCCGCTCCGCCGCAAGTCAGGCCGTATCTCGGCCTTCAGCACGGGGCCGGCCCCGGACCCTAACTTGTACTTCTCCGAGAGCCTATGGCCACCCACCCAAACTATATCGTCGTCGTCGGTCAGGATCGGAACCAGGTCCCGAATGAACCGGGGAATCCGACGCGACACGAAAAAGTCTTGTAACTTTTGCTCCCTTCCATACATACCCAAGGGAGAGAATCGATCCCCACGTCGTCTTGCGCGAAGCCTCAGACTCCCTTTGATCTGATTGTAGTCCAGATAGGCAACCGGCTCCACGAAAAACTCGTAATTGGCGTGCCCGGGCGTCCTTTGACTCAGGACCCTACACTTCACCTGCTCTGCCTCTTCACCGGAAAGCAAGCGGAGTTCCAAGGACAGCCCGAGTTCGGGAACGTAGACCGCTCGAACCTCTGTATACCAAAGGCCTGTCAACTCTATGTCAACATTGAGGGGCCGGGCCGAAGGGACGAACCGCAGCGAGCCGCCCCACCCACCGGCGGTGCCGCTTGCGTCCTCCCGGCCTTTCTTCGCACCCTCATAGTGTACGGAGACGTTGTCTGGGAGCGTCAAAGACCATCGACGCGAACAGGATGCGCCCGGCTCGTCCACGCCCTCACATTTGGGAGCGGAACCGCCGCCGTCGCCTGACGCGATCAAATCCAGTATCCGCACCACATTCGCAAGCCCGATTCCGGACGAATACGGCCTCCCCGAGCACTCCTTCCACGCTTCCTGAATGAGCCTTGACGATAAGGCGGGCGGAAGCGTTCCTAGGAGATCGGCCCTGATGGTGGTAACCCGTCCTTC
>CAZMEF010000109.1:0-6304 GCA_964565305.1 uncultured Eubacteriales bacterium
TCCAGGTCCCGGTCGACTTGGCGCACCCATCGGCAGCCACGGATCCGGCGACTGTGGTGGGGCAGTTCACGACGACCGATCTGTGGCCCGGCGAGGTCATTCTGTCGGGCCGGCTTGCCAACCAGAAAACCAGCAACGAACTTCCCTTCAAGATACCTGAGGGCTTGAGGGCCGAAACGATCGCTGTGGGCGCCGTAACCGGGGTGGGAGGGCACCTGAAGCCCGGTCATTACGTCGATGTTCTTTCCGCGTGGCTCATAGACGATGACACCGAGACCGATGAATGGGAGTCGGTGACCCTACTCCAAAATGTCTTGGTTTTGGCGGTCGGGACCCACCTGCAGAAGGAAGACGCGGCTCTTGTTGTCGATAATGTGACTTTGGCGGTTTCGCCCGAAGACGCGCAGAAGATATTCCTAGTCGAGGCCGTTGGAAAGTTGAAACTCGTGGCGAGGCCCATCGGAGAAGCCTCCACAGAAAGCATTCCAAATATCAGCTTCAAACGACTGATGACCATGTATCCCTAGTTGTCTCGAGGTGTGGCAGATATGGAGAAAGCGACCGTTCTGATCATAGATGACCAGATAGGCAACAACTTCAAGGAGCGCCTTGCCAAGTGTCCCGGCGTCCTGGTTGTCGGTAACACCGACAACGGGGAGATCGGTTTCGCCATGGCGGAGCGCTACCAGCCGGAGGTCATCATCCTCAACATTGACATGCCACACAACAAAGGAGTATCCCTCGCCGAAGCGCTTGCTTTGGAACTTCCAATGTCCAGCCTTATTCTGGTCACTATGGCTGACAGCAAGAAAGTCCTTCACGTAGCCCTGGGGGTGGGGGCCAAGGATGTTCTGAACTCGCCGGTCCTTGACGACCGGTTGTTCAAAGCGGTGCAGAAGGCTGCGGAGCAAGGGAGAAAGCGCGACAGGGTTTTCTCTGTGCAGAAAAAGGCTTCGACCCCACAGTTTAGGACCATCACCGTTTTCAGCACAAAAGGCGGCGTGGGAAAAACCACTCTCGCGTTGAACCTGGCGCTTGCCATCAAACAGCTGACCGGAAAACGAGTGGTGCTCGTGGATCTGGACCTGATGTCTGGCAACCTGGGGCTGATGGCAGGTATTTCCTGGAAACATTCGATCAAAGACATTGTGGACGACATCAACAACATAGACAAAGAGATGTTGGACGGCTATTGTACGGAGCATCCGTCGGGAGTGAAGGTCCTATCGGCGCCTGTTCAGCCCGACTTTTCAGGGTTCATACAGCCGGAACACATCCAAAAGATACTTACATTGCTTTCTCAGATCTTCAACTACGTGATCGTTGATGGTCCGACGTACCTCCACGACACCGTCATACCGGCGCTGGAGGAATCAAGCGATATTGTGGCGGTCACGACTCTCGATCTCCCTTCGATCCAAAACATGCGGCAGTGCCTGGATCTGCTAGGAAGGCTTTCGATGCGCTCGAAAGTCCGGGTGATCGTGAACCGGGTGGGTTACATGGGGGGTTTCAAAATCAAAGATGTGGAGGATGAGTTGGGGCTGGAGGTCCAGTGCGTCATCCCCGACCAGGAGAAGGTCGCCCTGGACGCGGCCAACTTGGGTAAGCCGATCTACTTGGCCGCCAGATCGTCGCAGATAGCCAAACGCATCGATGAGTTGGCCAGGAAGCTGCTCTCGGATGACGACTCTCTCAAACGGGCGCCGATCGCCGTTGGACCGGACGAGGTCGGAACAAGCGAAGTGATGGCGCAGTGACGCCGCGGTAATGCCGTGGTGATCGACCCTTGCGATTCCTGAGGAGTCAGTCCGTAAGACTAGGCACGTTAGCGGAGGTGAAGCAGGTTTGTCGTTGTTGCAGAAGCGTCTGGAGCAGTTCAGGTCCCACGGGAGCGCCGCGCAGGTGACAGAAGAAAACAAGCCGGCGGCGCCCTCGAGGATATCCCTAATCAGGCAAGCGAAAGACACGATCATGCGAGAAGCGGTAGACACTATAGACGTCGACGCGATGAACCGCATGTCATCTTCCGAGTGGAGCCGCTATCTGTCCGAGGCCGTCACCGCGCTTTCTGAACGCGTCCAGACAGAAATGGACCTATCTCTCACGCGCGTGGAGAGTTTGCGCCTCGTGGGCGAGATCGTGAGCGAGATCGACGGCTATGGCCCCATCACGGGCCTATTGGGGGATTCGACCGTCACGGAGATAATGGTAAACGGCCCGGATAAGGTCTACATCGAGCGAGACGGCAAGCTGGAACTCACGGACGTCGTTTTTCGCGACGAGGGGCACGTTATGAGGATCCTCGAGCGCATCGTCGCCCCGTTAGGCAAGCGGATCGACGAGAGCTCGCCGATGGTCGACGCCAGGCTGCCCGACGGGTCCCGAGTGAACGCCACCATACCACCTGTGTCTTTGAACGGCCCTGTGATCACGATTAGGAAGTTCTCGGCCACTCCTTATCAAATGTCCGACTTGATAAGGTTCGGCACCCTCAACACCAACATGGCGCTGTTCTTAAAGGCATGCGTAGAGGGCCGCATGAATGTGATCGTCGGGGGAGGCACGGGCAGCGGCAAGACGACTACCCTGAACGTGCTGTCTTCATTCATTCCCGAATCCGAGCGCATCGTGACCATCGAGGACGCCGCCGAGCTTTCGCTTCAACAGACTCACGTAGTTAGGCTGGAGTGCCGGCCCGCGAACATCGAGGGCAAGGGGCGCATCCCCATCCGCGACCTCGTCATCAACTCGCTCCGGATGAGGCCCGACAGGATCATCGTCGGGGAGGTTCGCGGTGGCGAAGCGCTTGATATGCTTCAGGCCATGAACACGGGGCACGACGGATCGCTAACTACCGGACACGCCAACTCTCCCCGGGACCTGCTCGCGCGTTTGGAGACGATGGTACTCATGGCCGGGGTGGAGCTGCCCGTACGGGCTATCCGCGAGCAAGTCGTCGGCGGCATTGATTTGCTGGTTCACCAGTCCAGGATGAAGGACGGTTCACGCAAGGTCACCAGGATCACGGAAGTAGTGGGAATGGAAGGAGATATCATCTCGCTTCAAGACATCTTCACCTTCGATGAGCAGGGGGTGGGCGAGGGAGGCAAGGTTCTCGGCTCGTTCAAAGCCACAGGTGTGGTGCCTAAACTGCTGCCTTCTCTCGAATCGCGAGGAGTCGTCATCCCGATGTCAACGTTCTCTTGATACAGTCGTTCTCTGACGTCAGTTTTCTTTGATGCTAGCTCTCTTGTGATGCAGCCTTGCTTTTAGTGTCAGTTTTCGCATGATGTCCATTTTGTTCTAGGGTGAGAACGCATGAAAGTGCCTATCCAGCTTTTGATCTGCATATTGTCGGGGCTTGCGGCCGCTCTCTTTCTTGTGGGTGTTATGGACCTGCTTACGGGTCGCCGTCGCATGCTGAAAAGTCGCCTCAAGGTGGCTATACAGGCCGCTAGCGAGGATCCCGCGCTGTCCTCCCAGACAGGGCCGCTGCCCGGCTCGCCTTTGGGAGCGGGCAAAAAGAAGCGGATCGCCTTGCCTGTCATCCCCAGATTGAAGGGTCTGTTTGGCAAGCGGTATATGGACAAGGTGCGAGTGAACCTCGCCAAAGCCGGCCTCCCTTTGAAGCCGGAGGAATTCACGACCATGACAGCCACTTTGGT
Organism: uncultured Eubacteriales bacterium; assembly: GCA_964565305.1. Classification (GTDB taxonomy): domain Bacteria; phylum Bacillota; class Sulfobacillia; order Fermentithermobacillales; family Fermentithermobacillaceae; genus DULO01. The sequence continues at coordinate 3,669 of CAZMEF010000109.1, forward strand.
GATGATAGGTGTCGGCGCCGGCATGGCCGTGAGAAAGCCCCTGCTATCTGTGGTGTTCGGCCTGGCGGCTTTCCCGTTGCAAAACATGTGGGTTAACAGCGTGAAGCATCAACGGTCCATGCGGCTGGAACGGCAGCTCTTGGACGCCCTCACGATGCTGGCGAATTCACTGAGGGCGGGACACAGCTTCATGCAGGCGCTCGCGTTAGTGAGCAGGGACCTCGGCCCTCCTCTCGCGCCCGAACTTGCGAGAGTCTTGCGAGAAGGCAGGATGGGCCTCTCGGTGGACGAGGCTTTCTACGCGCTGACGGACCGGTTTGACAGTAGGGACCTGGAACTAGCCGTCACCGGAGTGATGATCCAGCGTCAAGTTGGTGGCAACCTCGCTCAGGTGCTTTCCAACATCGCATCGACCATCGAAAAAAGGATCAAGGCCCGGGGAAAAGTGCGGGCTCTCACCGCGCAGGGTAGGTTGTCCGCAGTAGTAATCTCCGGTCTCCCGTTCGGCCTCGCGGCCTTCATGTTTACCTTCTACCCTGAATTCGCCATGGTCATGATCAAAGAGCCGCTCGGGATAGCAATGCTCGGCTTCGGTCTGGTCTCCATGACCGTCGGGGTCTTCGCGATCCGCAAGGTGGTGAACATGGATGTTTGATGCGGCTTTCACGGAAAAGGTCGTTCCGGCTCTGGCCTTTGTCGCGGCATACGCGTTTGCGTACTCCGTCCGCTCCGTCCTCACGCGGAAGAGGTCAACGCTTGAGGAAAGGCTGAAGGGGCTTTCGGCCTCGGAAGATAAGACCGACGACGACATCATGGCAAGGCCCTTCTTTGACAGGACTTTCGGCTCCATTTTCAGGGCCATAGCGGGTCTGGCGGGGCAGACCACTCCCTCTCGGCTTCTCGCGACAGTGGAGGATAGGCTCGCCCGCACAGGTAACCCCAGGAATATAAAGGCTGGGGATTTCGTAGGCAGGCTGGGGCTTATCGCCCCGGTGTCGGGCATTTGCGCGTGGTTTTTCCTGAAGAATTTCGGGTACGGACCGGCCAAAGCCATCGCTCTTTCGTGTGTCGTGGGCGCGCTCGGCGCGTACCTACCTTGGTTGAATCTCGGCAGGGCGGCTACCTTCAGGAAGAGGGCGATCCAACGAAGCCTGCCGGACATCATGGACCTGCTAATAGTCAGCGTCGAGGCGGGCCTGGCTTTCGACATGGCGTTGGTGCGGGTGGTCGAGCATTTCCGCGGGGCTGTGTCGGAGGAGTTTCAGCGGGTCTTGAAGGAAATGCAGCTCGGGAAAGCGCGGAAGGACGCGTTGCGAGACATGGGCGTAAGGGTTGACTTGCCCGAACTCACCTCGTTGACCTCGGCTGTCATCCAGGCGGACCAGTTGGGGGTCGGGATCAGCAACGTGTTGAAGATGCAGGGGGACCTTATCAGGGAGAAGCGGCAGCAGTTCGTTGAGGAGCAAGCCATGAAGGCTCCGGTCAAAATGCTCTTTCCGCTGATAGTCTTCATTTTCCCTTCGATCCTCATCGTGGTGCTGGGGCCGGCCATCATCAACATCGTCAAAGCGTTGAGCGGGATCTAGGGGCCGATGAGACTTAGAGATGCGGGACGTGGCGGTGTGGCTCACGGTCGGGACGGTCTTGGCCCGTTGCGGGTAGTCCGCAACCTGGACACGGGAGCAACGGTCGCTGCCTCTCTTCGCGAGGCGCGTTCCTTTTGGCAGCGCTTTGTGGGACTGATGGGAAGGAAAGCGCTGCCTGCCTCAGGCGCCCTGCTGATTTGGAAGTGTCCTTCCGTTCACACATTTTTCATGCGGTTCCCCATAGACATAGCTTATTTGGACCGGGACCTCCGGGTTGTGGGACTTCGACGCTCCGTGCCGCCGTGGAAGATCGTCCCCGGCGCAAAGGGCGCGGCGCACACTTTGGAATTGGCGGCCGGGGCCCTCGAGACGAGCGGTACTGAGGTCGGGCACAGGGTCTCCATCGCATCGCTGCCCTGAGGTCGCGCGTCCGCGTCACCAGCATGACCCCCGCCACTCGCGTTGCCCGTGCCGCCCGCATAACCTCCGCCGCCCGCCAAATACCAAACACCCTCCAAGCTGGCTTCGAGGTTTCGGCAGCTCACTGCATGTTTGGCCCAAAGGTGGGTGTTTTCCCTGCTTGAACCCCAAATCCTCAGAGGATCGCCTCGGCACGATGCAAGGGTTTTTGAAAACACCCTTCCTGGTGCAAGGGTCGGGCCCGGATGCTTGCTCCCGTGCAAGGGTCGTCGAAGGATACCCTCTGTGGTGCAAGGGTTTTTGAAAACACTTGAATGCTGACTGTTGAGATTATTTCCATAGTTGGCGGCAAGGGACGCGTCGCGCCCAAGGTCCCAAGGTTGCGCAAGAAGCTCGAGGCAAAGAGGTTTCCTTCCTTCGACCTGTTCGTGGTAGTATTACACTTAACAAACTGCGTCGATGCGGTCATTGGGGGCAGCGCTATGACATCCAGGGAATACGATCCTGCGACGATAGAGAAGAAGTGGCAGGATATTTGGGACAAGGAGCGGGCTTTCCAGGCGAGCCCCGATGAGAGCAAGCCCAAATGGTACTCGCTCATCGAATTTCCCTATCCATCGGGCGAAGGCC
>CAZMEF010000110.1:0-3745 GCA_964565305.1 uncultured Eubacteriales bacterium
CCCGCCTTCGGCTGGGTCTAATGCTGGACAAATCGGCGGAGGCCGAGGACTTCCGCGACTTCATTACTGATCTGCTGCTAAAAAGAAGACGTAGACGGGGGGATAACCATGCCACCGCTGAGCCCTGAACAAGTGGAGGGAATACTTCGGCGCCTAGATTTTCTGCGGACCGAGGCAGGAGACATCGAATCCTTCAAGGCTATGACGCTTCGCGATTTCACTCAAAATAGGGATCGCCGGCGGAGTCTAGAAAGGCTTGCCGAGAATGTGGCAAACGCGATAGTTGACGTCTCCAAGATAGTCCTCGAAAGCAGCGACCTTCCCGTTCCAAACACTTATCGCGAAGTGGTACTATCTCTCGCCGCGGCGCGTGTTTTGGAGGAACCTCTTGCAAAGGGGTTGGGGACAATGATCCGCCTTCGAAACATAGTAGCGCACGAGTACCTGGATATCAGATGGACTACTTTGCGCCGGTTCGTCGAAGAAGCGCCAGAACAGATAGACTTGTTCTGCCAAAGAATCGAGTCACTTCCAGGGCTACGGCAACTCTGACACGCTCAAACTGAAGCCCGGCAAGACTTCGCTTGCTACAACATCTCCACTTCTGAACGTACCGACAGTCTCCTCCCCGCTATCTCCGTATGAGATGCGTTCAACTGTGGGTCCATCGGGATCGACTATCCAGTACTCAAGCACCCCGAAGCGTCCGTAAAGTTGTCGCTTCTTAATCCTGTCAACGTTCTGGTCCGACGGTGAAAGGACTTCCACCACAAGATCAGGCGCACCCAATATGTTGGCAGTGGTGATCTGGTTCGCCCGGCTTCGGCTTACAAAAATGATATCCGGTTGAACCACATTCTTTTCGCTGAGGACGACATCGTACGGTGCGATGAACACTTCCCCCATACAACGCTTTGTAACCCATTCCCTGAGCGCTACAGCCAGTTTCAGGGTGAAACGCTGGTGGGCGGTGTTAGGAGATGGAGGCATGCGTAGTTCTCCTTCGATCAGCTCGTACCGGCGCCCGGAGGGCAGGCGCAGGTAATCCTGGTAGGTTAGCGCATGGGTGGATTCGGCCCGTGCCACGTCTCGGACGCGATCAGCCTTTTTCAAGAGATTCCCTCCTATTTCCAATCCCATCATAGCGGCAAGTGAGGCGGCAAGCAATCACATGCGCCAATCCGCAGTGCCGAAAAGGCGGACGCCCGCGCGCCCGCCCTTCACTAACCGTCCTACTGCCGAGTCCGAAGAATTCTGCCGTCCGAACCCCTCTACTCCTCTTCCCCTATTCGTCTACCCCTCGAACCCTTTCACTCCCTCGTCTACCAGCGAGCCTACGTAGGCCACAGCCTTGAGTATCGGCTCCGGGGTGGTCATGTCGACGCCGGCCATCTTCGCCAACTCGATAGGCGGCACAGTTCCGCCCGACTTGAGGACCTTCACCCATTTATCGACCACAGGCTGGCCTTCCTCCTGGATGGCCTTAGCCACTGCAGTTCCGACGGTGAGCCCGGCGGAATACGAGTACGGGTACAGCCCCATGTAGTAGTGAGGCTGGCGCATCCAAGTCAAACGAGCGCCGTCATCGATCTCCACTTCGCCGCCCCAGAACTCTTCCAGGATCTCGCCCTGCAACCTTGACAGCACTCCCGCCGTCAGAGGCTGGCCTTTTTCCGCCAAGGCGTACATGCGGCGCTGCAGTTCGCCCTCAATGAGGTGCCTCACGAAGTTGTGATGATAGGTCATAAGGAACTGCATGTTCAGCCAGCGACGCATTCTGGGATCATCCGTCTTCGCCATGATGTAGTTTCCGACCAGCAACTCGTTGATGGTGGAAGGAGCCTCCGAGAAGAACATGGTGGTCCTCACGTTGGTCAGGCGCTGGTATCTCTGAGAAAGAGTGCCGTGCCCCGCGTGGCCCAACTCGTGGGCGAGGATGAGGGCGTTCCGCATGCTATCTGTCCAAGTCACCAGAATGTAGGAGTGCACTCCGGGAACCGTGTTTGTGAAGGCGCCTGTAGATTTGCCGATGTTGTCGGCCAAGTCCACCCACCGGTTCTTCAGGCCGTTTGCCATGATCTCGGCATACTCGGGCCCGAGTACCGAAAGCCCTGCGAGTATGACTTCCGACGCCTCTTCGTATGTCGTCGCCGGGTTGAAATCCGGGTCGAGCGGCGCCTCGATGTCGCAGTAGAGCATTTTGTCGAGCCCGAGGACCTCCTTACGCAACCTGGCGTACCTGCGCATATGAGGAGCGATTTCCTTGAGGATGACGTCGTGGATCCGGTTGTATACCTCGACGTCCACCTCCTGCGCTCTCATGTGCATGTGCGCCGCGGACTCGTACCCGCGCAATTTGGCCAGTACGACGTACTTCTGCACTTCCGTGCCCATGGTGGCGCCGTACGTGTTCTGGTATGCCTTGAGTCCCTTTGTGAACGATGCGAAAGCGTTCCGCCTCAGAACCAGATCGGGAGATTTCTCGTAGGTTTCTTCATACAGCGCGAACGACATTGGGTAAGTAACGCCCCTGCTGTCGACGATCGGATCAAACGTCATATCGGCGGCCTTCGATCTGTTGTAGACCAGGGAGGGCGAACTCAGCACCTCGCTCAAGGACGCCAAAGTGACTTCGGTCTGCGGGTTCAGAACATGCGGCTTTTCGTCTATCATCTTGGCGATGAACCGCGCGTAATTCTTGAGATCGTCGCTTTCTTGCAGGTAGCGTTCGAGTGTTCCGTCGGGGAGAGCCAATGCCTCGGACCGGATGAACGCCGCTTCTGCCTGGACACGGGCCGCCAGCGAGGACGCCCTCCCCGTCGCGATCTGGTTCGCCGGATCCGTGCCGTCTCCGGATAACCTCAGACTGGCGTAGCTCACAACACGGTGAAGTCTCTTAGTAATCTCCTCGGACGCGACGATGCAATCGTACAGGACCGCTGGACCTTCGTGGAATCTGCCTTTGTACTGCGTCATCGTGACGATATCGTTTCCGATGCTCGCAAGTTCCCGCTCCCAAGCGTCGTTGGTCGGGAAGATGTCCTCCAATTTCCACGTCAGCTGGACCGGCACTTCGGAACGATGTAGTCTTTTCTGCATCTTAATCCCCCTTCTCAGCCGGGCGGTTTCCGCCGTAGGCGCTCCAAGCCGGCGCTTTCGGTTCGACGGGACTAATGACGGCGCCGGACGGTCAACGTTGATCTTTTCGCATCGCCATCGCTTTGTTCCTTTCGGGGACGGTAATATCCGCCCCATGAATCGGAAGGGCGCGCCACTCAAGGACTTACCACGGCATCAAGCGAATTCTACGGAATATGGGAGGTGCTTCAAGTGAACGAAGTCGTGACTGGCGGCGCATTTGACGGCAGGGGCGGCGAATTACTTAACATCTTAGCCCCGGCGGGAGGCGAATGGGGAATCGTCATAGAGGAACTCAGCGGAAAGGGGTACCTTCGCCTCAATCAGGATAGGTCCTTTACCGCCGCTTCTGTGATCAAGTTGCCCATTATGATGACGGCATTCCACGAGGCCAGAGCAGGCAACGTCCGCCTGGATGACTCGGTGTTGCTGCGAAGGGAAGACAAAGTTGGAGGATCGGGCGTGCTCATGGAGTTTCACTCCGGACTGCAGATTACGCTCTTGGACGCCATCCATATGATGATAGTGGTCAGCGACAACACTGCAACGAATCTGGTGATGGACGGGGTGGGCCGTGAAACGGTCAACCGTTACATGGCGGAGAAAG
>CAZMEF010000110.1:3755-6298 GCA_964565305.1 uncultured Eubacteriales bacterium
CGCGGGCTCCCATCTGGAGGCCCACCTTATGCGCCCAAAACCAAACGGCCCTTGGAACAGGTTGACCGCTCGCGACATAGCCTTGCTCCTCAAGGGGCTGGCAGACCGCTCCATCGAAAACCCTGGCGACTGCGACACGATGGTAGCCATCATGAAAAGGCAGCAGTACAACGATAAGATGCCTCTACTTCTGCCCAAAGAAGCAGTGTGCGCGCACAAGACAGGCGAGGTACGGGGAGTAACGCACGATTCCGGCATCATCTTCGCTCCCAATACTAGTTTTGTGATAGTGTGCTTGTCGCAGAAACTGGAAGACACGAAGGTGGGCGACGCGGTCATCGGCAAGGTAGCCAGGTGGGCTTACGATCTGCTGGAGCGGTAGGCATCTAGGAGTCATCGGGGGGCCTGATCAAGTGGAGAAATGGGTAAGGGACTCGTACACCGACGCGGTACTGGGCGGAGCGTTCGAAAGGTACGGAGTTGACAGAAACGCGGCGAAGATTCTGGATGGTTTTGAAAGCCTCATATACGAGTGCCCCGGGAAAAGCGACAGATTCGTGCTGCGGATTTCCCACAGCGCTCATCGATCCTGGCAAGTGATCAGAGGAGAGATGGAGTACATACGGTACCTGTCAGATAACGGCGTCTCGGTGGCGAGGCCCATCCTCTCGCCTGCGGGAAACCTGGTCGAGGTGATACGCCTAGGTACGGACGACCACCACTTCACGGCGGCGGCGTTCGAGTGGGCGAAGGGAGGGCCTCCGCGCAAGCTCGGGTGGACCCCGTCGCTTTTCCGCAGCATGGGCGCCTTCATGGGAAGGATGCACACCCTGGCGAAAGCCTTTGCCCCGTCCGACCCGGCGTTTCGCCGCCCGGATTGGTCCAACGAACGATCGCCTTCCGTGGCAAAAGTGCCTCCGTCGGAACGAGTTGTCGTCGAAAGGTATGAGGAGTTGATGAGCTACCTTGGCGGCCTTCCCCGATCTATGGATTCCTACGGTTTGATCCACGTCGACTTTCACCCGGGTAACTTCTTTTTGGATGTGGATGATGGCTCCGATCCCGGCAAAATCACTCTTTTCGACTTCGACGATTGCCAGTATTCCTGGTTCGCTTACGACATCGCGATGTCCATTTTCTACGCGCTCCCGGTCACGCCCCTGACTTCGAAAGACATCGAAGAGGGACACACGTTCTGCCGAAACTTCATGGAAGGATACAGAGCGGAAAACTACCTCGACCCGGTATGGATGCGTGAAATTCCCCACTTCCTGCGCCTGAGAGAGGTGGACCTCTATCTGGCGATCTTATCAAGTGGCGAGCTAGAGTCGCTCGGGAAATATGCGGTGAATTTCATGCAGGGGCGCCGGGAAAAGATCGAGAGCCGCACACCATACGCGGCCCTCGATTTCACATCCATATGACCTGATAACTTAAGACCTGCCTACACCCAATGCTTGACGAGTCCCTCGCGATCGCCGGCGAGCATGTCGATCGGCGCTACCTCTACGAGCGTGTACGCGCCGGGGGCCATTTTCGTCGACGCGCGGGCCGCTGCAACCATCATCTGAGCCGTGGCCGAAGGATTCTTCAGTCTCATCTTCAGCTCCAGCACCTGGTTTTCCGCCGTGCCGGCGCCGCCAAATCGCTGCAGAAGTACGCCGTGGCCCATGGCCTCGACCTCCATCACATCGTCAACCCTGGTCACGCGCGTCTCATCCTTGACGAAATACGGATCGCATTTGATAGCCGCCGCAACCTGCTCGAAATCGGCGCCTTCCTCGAGCTCCACGTATACGTCGCGCTTGTGAACGCCGAATCCCGCCGGAAGAGTCATAGAAAGGGCGTTTTTCACGCCCGGGATGGCTTTAACGGCGACGGTGTGGCCCATGCTCATGCCGGGGCCGAAGTTGGTGTAAGTTATGCCGCGAGGTGACATGGCGGCGAACAAAACTCTGAAGACGGAATCGGTCCCGGGATCCCAGCCCGCCCCGATGATGGCCACGGAGCCGTGAGCCTTCGCGTGGCTTCCCAGGTCTTTACGTAGGGCGACGGTTGGATCACCATGTATGTCGAAGCTGTCCACGGTGTTGATTCCCTGGTCCAGATACAGGGGCGCCATGCACGGAATTTGGCGCGACGGAGAGGTAAGGATCGCCACGTCGATCTTTCCGATCTCCTGCACACACGAAGCGACCGGGCATCCCAGGTCGAGCCCGCAGGGATTCCTACGCACGACGCCGGCCAGTTCCATGTCGGGAGCCTGACGGACGCAGGCCATCGCTTCTCTGCCAACGTTTCCGTAACCGACCACACAAACGCGAATCTTCTTCATTAGAGGACCCCCATGTCCTACCATAGTTCGACGGTCCGCCGGCTATGCACCGTGGCAACCGCTCCGGCGACACAGATACCGATCGACCGTCATTCGCTTTTCATTCGCTTCGGCAGACGTCATTTCCTCCTCCGCAGTGATGAGGATGCGTGCACGCGCCGATCGCCGGGTTACAATTATGTTGCCAAGCCTTGGGCTCCTGGGATAT
>CAZMEF010000111.1:0-6281 GCA_964565305.1 uncultured Eubacteriales bacterium
ACGTGGAACTCGTGAGCGAATCCGTGTTCGGCGGTTTGGAAGCATATGTAGCTGTCCTTCTGTACCAAACCTATTTTTCAAGGGTCGGGAATGACGTCGCCTTAATGCTGATTGTATCCGGGGACACTCGAACCGCGCTTGTGAAATCGGTGGCTTGCGCCTCCAGCAGGGACTTTTTCCTACGCTTCGATTTGGGTGCAGCGGGCGACTTCGCAAGCGAGCCTATCCGTCTGCTAGAGGAACACTATCGGGGCACAGCGTGGGAGATTTGAAGGGCAGGCTCGGGTGTATCAGAGAGTACGTCAACGGTATCTTCGACCGCATAGAGGACGCCGAAACGAGACGCGCCGCATACATACACTCTTACGGCGTGTCGCAATGCTGTGCGATTTTGGCGCTGAAGCGCGGGCTCGACCTGGAACTTGCCGCAGCTATAGGCCTCTTGCATGATGTTTACTCATACAAGACCGGCATCACCTCTTTGCACTGCCATAACGGCGCGGAGATGGTACGGGTAGCGCTCAAGCGCAGTTTGGCGGATCTGTTCACGGTAGATGAGCAGACCACGATCAAATCCGCGATATACCATCATTCGGACAAGGGCCACGTGCACGACGAATACGATGAGCTGCTGAAGGACAGCGATGTCTTGCAGCATTTGTCGCTCGATACCACATACGGGTGGATTCAGAGTCAAAGGTTACTTCATGTCATCAACGAGTTGGCGCTGCCCGAGCCGAGCATAACCGTTCTTCCGAAGGAGATCCCCACGGTAACACACTTCAGCCGGTCCCGCCTGGCCGACATTGCCGGGGCTCTCGCCAAGAGGGCAATCGTGGGCGACAGATCAGATTCGGATTTTGTGAGAATAATCCGCTACTTTCCCGAAGATACCGCCGCTCAGGAGTTCAGAAGCGGGTGGTGTGCCGCATTCGTGTACCATTGTTGCTTGGAAGCGGGGCTTCTGCTACCGATCCGCGCCTCCCATAGCGCGGCGGGCGGGAGCGGCAGGTTTGGCGGCGTTAGCGCATGGCATGAATGGGGCACGGGAGAAGGATTCTGTCATGCTGAAACGGTAGGGTTTGCCCCGGAGCGTGGAGATATTGTCATATACGACAACATTATCCCCGCGGGAAACAAGGCGGCGAACGGTGGCAGATACGACCACATGGGAATCGTGCTTTCGAGCGAATCCAATGGTCTGATCGTGGCCGAAGGCAACGTCGACAACCTAAACATATCCGGCGTTGTCTCTCGCAAACGCGATAATACCGTCGGTTACTACATTCGCATCCGCGAAGATTATCTGTATGAAGGCTGGAAGACCGATTTCAAAACGGGCGAAGTCAGGCTGAAGAAGGCGGTAATAGGCGATGAGGGAGAGGGCGACGCTCGCGCCGGTTAAGTGTTCTCCCCTGCCCGACTTCAAACGGCTGTCAACAATCGTCACCGTCTGCTGGGCACAACCTCCAACCAGTATCCGTCCGGGTCCTCAATGAAGTAGATCCCCATCCGTTCGTTCTCGTAGCAAATACACCCCATCTCTTTGTGGAGCGCATGTGCTTTCTCGAATTGGTCCGTCCTGAACGCCAGGTGAAACTCGTTATCTCCCAGGTCGTAAGGCTTTTGCTGATCCCTCATCCAGGTAAGTTCCAAGAGGAACTCGGTCGTGTCGTTGCCCACGTACACGATGATGAAGGAACCGTCGGGCGAGTTGATCCGCCTTTTCTCTGTCAGGCCCAACGCCTGCTCGTAGAACTTCAGCGATTTCTCCAGGTCGAACACGTTGTAGTTCTCATGGACCATCTGGAATTTCATAAGATCCGTCCTTTCGTTGAGTTTTTCTGCCGCGGGCTACGGCTCGATTTTCCATTCTTGCCCTGCCCGCTCTATGTCCACCACAGTGGCCCCGCACGGATCCTCGGGTCTCTCGCTCTTGTATCGCCCGATCACCGAGAACTCCGCGCCGAAGTGCATCGGGAATACATGCTTAACCTTTGCTGTATTTAGGAGAGTTTCGAGACCCAGGTAATAGTATCCCTCCTGACGGGGGTCCAGGGGCACAAACGCCACATCTATCGTCTTGCCCCGGAGATGAGCCATTTGTTCTTTGAACGCGTTAGCCATAACGTCATTGTACTGGTCCGTTTCCTCTTCCCATATCCAGTAGTTCAAATCTCCCGCGTGGTAGACTGTTTTTCCCTGATAGGTCAGAAGGAAGGCTACGCCGAGGTCAGTTGATCGAAGAGTTGTTAACATAATGCCGTTGTGGAAACCATCGCCATGACCTCCACCGCCATCGCCCCAGCTATCGCCATCATGCAGTTCGTACTGCTTTTCCGGTTCCACTGACAGCACTTGCTTGCGGGCCCAGTCCTCCTCGGGTGGCCTGATATCTGACGACAGAACGTATTCGATGTCGCGATGCTTTTGGCGCAGCTCGAAGATCTTCGGGTTGTAGTGATCGCCGTGCCCGTGGCTCACGAAAACATACACCTTCTTGGCGGCATCCATCGGCGGTATGTCGCCGGTGTAGTAATCGAAAAGCCAGTAGCACTCATCCCACTCCACAAGAAAGCCGCTATGGCCTATGTATGTGACCTTCATTACGGACAGCTCCTTTCCACTCCGCGTCGCCGCGGGGTCTGGCCAATTGCGAAGTTTCTGACGTCAACCGCTATTTAGAACAATAACGGTACATTTAGGATAAGTGAAGAGGGAATGGAGGGCTCGAGACCGCTGGACGGCACTTGCGCTTATGTGTGGCCTTGTGATCTTGTTATTCCAGTGGCCCTCTTGTAGAGTGAACGTTGAGGTGTTATCCGCAATGAACACAAGACGCCCTTCCCACGTGAACACTACCGTCAGCAGCAGGTACCAGACGGTGATTCCGTCCCAAATCAGAGAGAAATTCATGATCAAGGAAGGCACCCAGATCGCTTGGCTCGACAAAGGAGATTCGATAGAGGTCATCCCTTTGCCGGAAAAGTCGTGGATGTCGTTTCGAGGCGCGGGGCGCGAAATGAACTACCTGGCTGACCTTCGAGACTATAGGCGGAAGGAAAGGGCAGGCGATCCGCCGGTGGCTCCCGAAAGCGGCGAGGGTGGTAGGCGATGAGTCATCTTCAGCCTTACGTTTTGGACACAAGTGCCATACTTTGTCTGTATCAGGATGAGCCCGGTGCCGAAATTGTTCAGCAAGTGTTCACCGAGCAGGACAGCGGGACGGCCGAAGTATTCGTGTCGCACATGACCCTATTTGAACTTCTGTACTTGGTTATGTCGCGAAAAGGGTCTGACGAAGCCCTTGCTTTTCTCGTAAAAGTGCGAGGTTTAGGGATGAAAGAAGAGTGGCCCGACGAAGATCTATTGTGGGACGCTGCGAGGATCAAATCGACGGGCGGATTGAGCGTCGCCGATTCTTTTGTAGTGGCGACTGCCGCTAGACTGGGAGCTATTTTGGTTCACAAAGATCCCGAGTTCAGGAGACTAAGCGTCGAAGGGCATGTGCAGCTCATGGATCTGCCGGGCTAGAGCGGAGGCCGCCCCGCCCATTTCTAGAGCGCCGTGCCCTTTGTCGGGACATACAAACGTGACATGTCGACGCCTTCGTGCGTGAGCAGCTTAACCTTGTTGGCAATGCCTCCGCCGTAGCCTGTGAGGCTTCCGTCGGAACCCACGACCCTGTGGCACGGAATAGCGATGGCGATGGGGTTATGGCCTACCGCCCCGCCGACGGCCTGGCTCGACATTGTACTCTTGCTCATTAGGCGGGCAACCTTCTTCGCGATAGCGCCATACGTGGTGAGCTCGCCGTAAGGAATCTCGCACAGGATGTTCCACACCATCTGGCGGAATGGTCCGCCTGCCGGGGCCAACGACAATCTCGAAATGGATGGCTGCCTGCCTGCGAAGTAATCGTCAAGCCATGTTAGGGCGGCAGCGAGGATCGGGAATTCCTGATCCTCGACGATCTCCTCTGACGCGAAGCTCACAGGATATCTGTCTTTTTCAAGCGACAAGGCCAATATGCCTTGTAGATTGCATGTTACCTCGATTTCTCCTAGAGGTGACGAACACCGCGCTACGTATACCATTTTGTACCTCCCGTCTGTACCTACTGCATCTCTGCAGATGTTGTACATTAAGTGCTTTCTACGCGTGTTGGGCTCTGTTCCTCCATCCTGCTAGACAAACATTGTACTCCTCAACGCCAAGGACGCCCAGGTGCACCTCAACTAATCGGAGGAAGCCTCGCATCGCGAAGCGAATTGGTATCGATGGGAGAGGGGGCAAGCAGACGATGCTGGATCTCCATATGCATCTCGAACGAGGCGCTCTTACGATGGAATACTTGAAGCGGTTCTTGGACCGCGCGGCTGAGGTCGGAATCGATGTGATAGGTGTGACCCCGCACCTGTACAGATTCAAAGAAGCGCGAGGCATATTCTCGACTGACTATACCGAACCTCGATGCGTCAACACCGTGGATTTGTACACCTCCCTTATGGAGCGGGTGAAGGCAGCCGGACTGTCCGTGAAGTTTGGCTTGGAGGCCGACTACATCCCGGGTCGCGAAGATGAAATACGCCGGGTTTTGGCACTTTTCCCTCTGGATTACGCCATTGGTTCCGTTCACTGGCTGCGCGGCTGGGGATTCGATATCAACGCGGCAGAATGGGCCGGCCGGTCAGTTGAAGACGTTTACCGAGAGTACTACGAGACGCTCACCAAGGCGGCGGAGTCCGGACTGTTCGACATCATCGGCCATCCAGGCAACATCGCCTACTACGGTCACCGTCCGTCCGAGGAGTTTCTGTCGCGGCTTGAAGAACGGTTTCTGATACGCGTGGCGCGCGTTCCGGTTGTGCTGGAGATCAATAGCGGCGGTTTGCTTAAGCCCGGCAAGGAGATGTTTCCGAGGCCCCGCGTGGCGCGTCGAATAGCGGAGCTGGGGATACCGATATCGACCGGTTCGGACGCCCACAGGCCAGAGGACGTCGGGCACGATTTCCTCCGCTTGTACGCGGACCTTGCCGGATGGGGATTTAAGGAAGTCTGTGGATTCACCGAGCGCAAACGATTCGCGGTCGATCTCGTACAGAGTCATTGACCCCCGCCGTCCTGTCTGGCGCAAATCAGCCTGACGTACTGCGGTGCGGCATCGCCAAGGCTTTGAACGAGCGCGCGATCTGCCGTCCAGAACTCGACGCCGCCCGGGGACTCATCCGTCATCGATTCGCACACTGCCAGAAAAGCGGCGTCATACATCGTAGGAAGATCGAATCTTGAGCATATCTCCCAAGCCAAACTCGGAACGCGAGGATCGTTGGGGTGCTCGATGCCCAAAGACACGAATCTGCCCCAGGCTGTGTCCGCCTCAGCTCTTGTGATAAGACCCGATCGGACTTTCTTGAGCAAAGTTGTACCTACTTCCGCCCATGCAAAGGCTGGCGCGACCAACCTGTATCCATTGACCGTCGCTTTCCATAACAAGGACGTCGCTTGATAGCTTCCTTCCTCAGGCACCAGGATTTTTACCAGAACGCTGCTGTCAAGACAGAGGGTTTTACGTTTCACGGCGCTCAACCCCTGTCCGGAACTGCCTGATTTGAAGCGATGAATCCGGCTGGACTCCGCGTTTTTCAATCTCGCGGCGTTCGCGCTCAATCAGGTTCATGAGCCGAACTCGGGCCCTCATCGAGACCTCTTTCTCGATCGCGGCGATCATCAAGTCATTCATGGAATCGCCGCATATCGATGCCTCCTCCCGGACGCGATCAAGCAACTCATTTGGAGCGCGGATTGTGAATTGGTCACGCTTCATGGGGCACACCTCCATACATCATACTGTGACAGTAGCATGTGATATCAACTTCTGCAACTAAGTTGTAGGGTCTCGCGCAGACCCGCCTTTGCCCAAGGTCTTTGGTCATGGTAGTATTCACATGTAGGATTTCCCAAATGAGCACAACATGACCGTAGGGTAGAGAGGGGTATGGCGTGGCAACTCCTGGCACTGGGTCATTAAGCCTGATCTGAAGCAGGGGGAGGCGATTGAGATATGAACAGCGTCAGTCTAGCGCAAAGCTACCTGGCCAAAGCTCGGGCTAGGCTCAAAATACTGCCGGACCCCGAATCGACTGTTTAGTCCAAAGACGTGCCCTCGCTCACCCCCGATCTTATCCGGACACTTCGCCGGCACCAAGGAGACGAACAATCCTTTAACCCATGGAGCGATTACGATCCGGATTACGACTGCGGTCCCGAAGCGCCGGACC
>CAZMEF010000112.1:0-3166 GCA_964565305.1 uncultured Eubacteriales bacterium
GCGATCCTACGGGTCAAGGTCGATGGCAGTTCTCTCGATACCGTAGCGTGGGGCCTGCGCCATCCTTTCGGGCTTGGCTTCGATGCCACGGGACGCCTTCTGACCCTAGACAGGGGTTGCGAGGACCGCGGCTCCAGACCTGCAGGCAACGTACCCGATTGCGTTTTTGCGATTGAGCCTGGCAGTTGGTTCGGCTGGCCGGACTACGCGGCGGGGATTCCCCTCGGCGATCCGCTGTACGTCACCAAAAGCCAAGGTTGGCCGCCTGCTCCGCTCCTTGTGGACCCTCCGGAACCCACGACGCCGCTCATCACGCTTCCCCAGGACCTGGGGGCCATGAGGTTCAGCTTCGCCCCAGAGGCGTTCGACGGGAGCGGTGAGATGTACGTGGCGGCTTTCGGTTCGGGCGATCCTTTCCTGGGGACGACGCGAGGCGGATTCGCGGCTGCCCTGGGCATCGCCTTCGACGACCAGAGCGGCTCTGTGCTTAAAGTGAACCTGAGTACGGGAGAGGTGTCGACCTTCCTGAGCAACAAGAGCGGCAAACCGGCAGGTTCGGGCTTGGGTGGGATTAACCACCCTATTGACGTCAAATTCGGCCCTGACGGATGCATGTACGTCGTGGACTCAGGGGCGATGAGCGTCAACGACCCCGTTTCTTCGCCTGCTCCGGGCAGCGGCGTGGTCTGGAAGATATGCCGCGAACGTTACGGATTCCGGGAGACGGGCTACGGTGGGAACCTCTCTCATGGAGACAATCCCTGGGCGCCAGATTACGCCCCCCTCAAGGCGCGGATCGCGCAATACATCGCCGGCCTCGGGACCAACGCCGAATGGGGCGTATCCTTCCAGGACCTCACGTCGTGGCGCACTTTCGGGATAAACGAGGACCTTCTCATCCCCGCCGCAAGCACCGTCAAGGTACCAATTGTCCTGTTCGCGTCCACTCTGGTGTCAGAAGGCAAGTTGTCGTGGAGCGAGCAGTTAACGTATGTGGCCGACCGGGACTGGCGAGGTGGAGCCGGATCAATGCAGTTCACTGCCAAAGACGGCGACAAATACACCTTGCGCGAACTTGCGGAAAAGGCTATTCGCGAAAGCGACAACGTGGCTTGGAAAATGCTTGAGCGGAGGCTTGGACTAGAGAACATAGCGAATTTCATGAAGCAGATCGGAGGGACTAATGTCTATCCGGGCTGGCAGAACATATCGACCGCACATGACATGTTGCGTTACATCGGCGCCGCGCTCGCTTTTTCCCAAACCAATCCCGATCACGGTCAGGACCTGATGCATTGGCTCTCGAACACCATCTGGAACACCGGCCTTAACCGCTTCATCGACGAGGTAGAGGTCGGGCACAAAGAAGGCGACATTACGGGCGTATCCAACGACATGGGCGTCGTCTATTCCAACCATCCGTATCTTCTGGCCATCATGTCCAAAGGCCAAGATGACGTGGAACTGGGTTTTGAGCAGATCGGCCACATTTCCCGGATGGTCTACGACTATCAAATAGAGATGGAGAAAGCGGCCGGAAAGGAACTATCGCCCCCGTAAGCCCCGTTTCCGAATCTGAAGGACATCGAAGGGCCGTTAAGGTATATTGATATAGGCGGCAGTACGCTGTAAACCGGAGGGGACCATGCAGGAACTGGTGTTCGGCCTTATCGGCGGGACCGCGCTACTAATGTACGGTGTGGACAAAATGGGAGACGCGCTCGAAAAGGCTTCGGGCGACGTCATGAAAAAGATCCTTACCGTTCTCACCGGCAAAGTGTGGAGCGCGCTGATCATGGGTACCCTGGTGACAGCCGTCGTCCAGAGTAGCACGGCTGTAACCCTCCTCACGGTCGGCTTCGTCAACGCCGGACTCATGAAGCTTCCACAAGCGATAGGCGTTATCTACGGGGCGAACATAGGGACCACGATTACCGCGCAACTCATGGCGTTCAGTTTCCACTTTAAACTCACCGACATCGCTTTGCCGGTCCTGGGCATCGGCTTTGCGGTAAGCCACTTCGGGCGCAGGCGGATCAAGCATCTGGGTGACGCCATCATGGGCTTCGGGGTGATGTTCCTTGGGCTCAAGATACTAAACGGCGGCGTCGCGTTCATGCAGGGAAGCCCCGTTTTGCGTATCTTTTTCGAACGATACGCGTCGATTCCCGTGGTCGCCGTATTGCTGGGCATTGGAGCGACAGCGTTGGTTCACAGCAGCGCCGCTACTGTGGGCCTTGTCATGATATTGGGCAAGGCCGGACTTATCGGGCTTCAATCAGCCGTGTGCATCATGCTGGGAGACAATATCGGAACCTGCATCACGGCCCAGATGGCGTCGCTGACAGGGAGTATCAACGCCCGCCGCACCGCTTGGGCTCACACATTGTTTAACGTCATCGGCGTTGTCGTCGCGAGTATTATCCTGCCCGTCTTCTTGCGGGTCGTGGCCTCAGCTACGCAAGTCTTTCAACCCGGCTCAGGCATCGAGGCCGAAATAGCGAACTCACACACTTTGTTCAACGTCCTGAACGCCGCCATTTTCTTGCCGTTCACTAAGCAATACGTCAAACTGCTGGGGTCTTTGGTTCGAGGGACAGACGAACGTCCCGACAGCGGCCTTGTTTTCTTGGACAGGCTTCTTCTCGACACCCCGCCCGCCGCTATCAAGGCGGTGGCGTCTGAAATGGCCAGGGTGATGGACATCGCCCGCCGCATGCTTCGCCAGGTAATGGACGCATTTCACGAAGACGATGAGAGGAAAATCGAATCGGCGGCAAAAACAGAAGAGACGTTGAACACCCTGCAACGTCAGATCACGATGTACATCGTCGAGCTTTCAAAGCGCGGCCTTTCCGATGTCCAGTCTGCCGCGGTGCCCGCCATGATCTCGGGGATAAATAACATAGAGCGTGTCGGCGACCACGCTCTGAGCCTTGCCAATTTGGGGCGGGAGAAAATAGAGGGCAAGTTGACCTTCACAGATCAGGCCGTAGACGAATTGCATGAGATCGAACGCCGCATATGGACGATGTTCAGCCTAACAATCGATTCCTTGAAGTCTTTGGACGGGGCCAACCTCGAAGCCGTGCAGGACCTGGAGCAACAACTCGACGACCTGAGTCAGGCCTCGCAGGAAGGGCACGCCCGAAGGCTAGAGGAAGGA
>CAZMEF010000112.1:3176-6237 GCA_964565305.1 uncultured Eubacteriales bacterium
GATCGTGCACGGTCGAGTCGGGGCTGATCTTCCTCGACGTCATCAATTACCTTGAAAGGACTGCGGACCACGTTTACAAGGCGTGCGAGTCCGCAAGCCAGATAGCGAAGGCCGCCGATCCGGGCAGATAGGTCTGGGTACAGGTCCAGGCACAGGTCAAGGTACAGGTCTAGGCTTTGCTAATCGTTTGCCCGTCTTTGGAATCCCTAACCTCGTAACCCATCTCTCGCAGTCGCACGCGAAGCAGGTCCGATCTGGCCCAGTCTTTGAGGTTCCTTGCCTGTTCTCTTTCCGACAATACCGACAGCACTTCGGCGGGAAGTTCAGAATCCGCCAGTGACTCGTCTTTGGTGGCCCCGGTCAAGAGGTCAAGAGCGAGAACTTTGTCGAAATCCTCCGCCAAGGCTCTAAGGCCCGCACCGTCAAGGGTCTTTGCCGCTTCCCATAGAACCGCCAGAGCCCTGGGAGTGTTTAGGTCGTCGTTCAAGGCACTTGTGAATTCGGCCCGGAGCCTGTCTGATTGTCCAGCCGCCGCGCCTCCGGAACTACCATTCTCGAAGCCTAAACCGACGGAGCCTCCGGCCTTCTTCTTGATCAGCGCCCTTAGCCCCTGTAACCCGGTCTGTGCACCTGTTAAGGCTACCCAGGTGAAGTTAAGTTTCGTCCGGTATTGCGCTCCCAGGCAGAAGTAGCGAAAAGCGAGGGGTTCAAAGCCCTTTTCCATTAGATTGCCGATGGTGTAGAAGTTCCCGAGGCTCTTAGACATCTTCCCGCCATCTACCTGCAAAAACTCGCTGTGCATCCAGAAGCGCGCCGGCACCTTCCCCGTGCAGGCCCAGGACTGAGCGATCTCGTTTTCGTGGTGTATGGGTATGTGATCGATGCCGCCTGTGTGGATATCAAACCTGTCCCCCAGGTACTCGCGGGACATCGCCGAGCACTCGATGTGCCAGCCGGGATACCCCATCCCCCACGGACTCTCCCACTGCATGATGTGCTCTTTCGGCGCTTTCCGCCACAACAGAAAATCGGCGGGGTTGCGCTTTTCGGAGTTAACCTCAACTCTGGCGCCGGCCTGTTGCTTGTCAAGCCGTATACCCGAAAGCTGTCCGTATTCCGGATACTTACTTATGTCGAAGTAGATCCCGTCGGAAGCCTCGTAGCCGTACCCGTTCTTAACTATCTCCTTGACCATGGCTAGCATCTCGGGTACGTGAGCGGTCGCGTCGCACACAACGGAAGGCTTGAGGATGTTGAGCCTTTCGGCATCTCGGAAAAAAGCGTTCCTGTAAAAAGCCGCTATCTCCCAGGGGGTTAGCCTTTGACGCTCGGCCTCAGCGGCGATCTTGTCCTCTCCCTCGTCCGCGTCCGACTCCAGGTGCCCTACGTCGGTGACGTTCATGACGTGCGTGACCTCGAGTCCGTTATACTCAAGAGTCCTCCGAAGGACGTCGCTGAAAACGTATGTCTTGAAGTTCCCGATAGTCGCGTAAAGGTAGACAGTGGGGCCGCAGGTATAGATGCCCACTCTGCCCGGCGTCCCGGGATGGAACTCTTCCTTTGTGCGGGAGAGCGTGTTATAGAATCTGATCGGCGTCACCTGCGTTGCCTCCTTTGAACCATTATAGCCTCCGTAAGGCAGCCCGCAAATCGCCGCGTCTCCGGTCCCGCGATCCTCCTGTATTTTCCTTGTGCATTTCCTTGCGAACCCTATTGCCAAGTCTCGTATAATGATTAGAATGCTAGCATAACTATGCAGCATCGGAGCGGCGTCGGCGCAAGACGCCCTCCGGGATGCAGATAAAAGAAACAGGAGGTGTGGGAATGGTCCAAGGAAGACTGGCGTCACTGGCGATGTTGTTGGGTCTTACCGGCATGCTGTGGTTCTTCGCGGAATCGTTCAAAAAGACAGGGGTGCTTCGCATCAGGAGGATCCCGGGATTGGATGCCATCGACGAGATGGTGGGCAGGGTCACAGAGATGGGGCGCCCGGCGGCGTTCGTTCTGGGCGGGAGCGAGCTTGAGGCGCAGGGATTTGCGAGCATGCGAATCCTCGATCATGTGGCGAATCAGACGGCCAGATATGGCGCCCGTCTCTTCACAATCGCCCCGCTTCCTGAAATGGAACCCATGTGCCAAGAGATAGTCAAGTCCGCGTATTTGCGTCAGGGCCAGGTCGAGAAGTTTAGCCCTACTTCTGTAATGTACATGCCGGGCGATGCGTCAAAGGCCGGAGTTCTGGGTCTCTATCAGCGAGAGAAGATCGCCGGCGCCATGTTGTTCGGCAACTACTACTACGAGTCCATGCTTTTCGCGGAAGCCGCGAACCTTGCCGGGGCTTCTCAAATAGGCGGGACAGCAAACTATCATCAGCTGCCCTTCTTCGTCGCGAGTTGCGATTACACTTTGATATCCGAGGAGATCTTCGCGGCCGGGACTTATCTTTCCAAAGAACCCGGGGAAGTGGGAGGCCTAACGGCGCAGGAAGCCGGGAAGGTTGCCGCGGTCGTCATTATGATCGTCGGGTCCATACTCAAGACGTTCGGCAACGACTTCATACCGAACGTTCTTGGAAAGTGAGGTGAGCCGGAATGAAAAAGCAAGGTCCTGTGTTAGTGGCGTTTGTAACGGGGATTGTCGTCCTTTGCGGGTACTTTCTAAAGTCAGAGGCGATCATGGACTTATCCGCCCAGATAGTGCGGTGGAGGATCATTGTGGCCGCCTTCGCCCTTGCTTTGGGCGGGGTTAACATGTTCCGGCTCCACGGAAAAGCCATCGTAAGCCGGGGAAAGAACTGGCCTTACAGCGTCGTTTTTCTGGTGGCTTTCTGTCTCTATTTCGCATTGGGCGTGGCCAAATCCACGACGTCGCCTGAATACACTTACATCTGGCAGAATCTCTACCAGCCGGCCGCGAGCACCATGTACTCATTCACATTGTTCTACATGACAAGCGCTTGTTGGAGAGCCTTTAGGATCCGAAACTGGCAGGCAGGAGTGCTTATGGTCACCGGCGCCGTCGTCCTCTTAGGGCAGGTGGGCATAGGAGCGGCCTTGTCGCC